>CAZWPP010000026.1:6861-15170 GCA_964635335.1 uncultured Erysipelothrix sp.
TTAATTCTGATTACAGGGTATCAAAGTGGTGTTGAAGTTATTTCAGTACTCCTTGGTCAACGCCCAAATCTAGAGATTAAAGAAAAAATTGAAGAACTCGTAGCCAATGATTTACGACTTCTTGGTTATCATGATCTACAAGTTCATGATTATGGACCAACTCGAGTTCATGCGAATGTCGATGTAGAACTTGATGATTCATTGGATTTAACTCAAGCACATGCTATTGTTGATGACATCGAAATGACAATTTCACAACAACTACAAATCAATCTGACAGTCCATATTGATCCTATCTCAAGCGATAGTTATTTAACGGAAACAATTAAACATCAAATTAGTGAACTCATTCAAAGGAATAAACATGACATTACGCTAATTAATTATCGTTGTATTATGGGTAATTTGAGAACAACAGTGATGGCAGATATCCTTGTCAGTGACAGTAATCGCGATCAAATAAAAACATCTATTTCACAACTTAAAAAAGAGTTAGCTCTGTCGCATCCATCAACTTTACTGGATGTCCAACTTATCGAAAGTTAATACGATTATACTTTACAAAAGGTAATCAATTGAGTATGTTTAAGGTGGAGGATGCCTCATGAAAAAAATAGTCGCAATTCTATTGATCTTACTAGTTGGTTGTTCAACCATTAGTGAACCTACTCCAGTAAAAGAACCAACCCGAATCATGTATACTATAAAACAAAATCAACATTTTGAAGAAGGTGTAATCATCGATTTTAATGCGCTCATTACAGGAGATTACCAAACCATTACCATTGCGACACCTGAGCTTACTGTGGGACAACACCATGTCAAAGTGACAATGAAAAAAGAAGAGACAATAGAAGTAGCTACCATTCAGTACTTTATTGATAAAAAAGAAGTTGCGGTGGTTGAAAAACCTCCAATAACTGAACCGGAGCCAACAACGCCACAACCGACAACCCCAAAACCAACAACTCCAAAACCAGAAATACTATATCATTACGAAAACAGTCAAGCTGCTCAAATGAGAAGTGATAATCTTACCTTAGTCAATAAAGAACATCGTTTATTGCCAGATTATGTACCACCAAACCTCGTAGCTGTTCCTAAATCAATAGCCACTAACGCAAACCAAAGAATTAATGCAGAGTTCTTAGAACAATTCTTACTACTACGAGCAGATGCTGCTCAATTAAATCTCACCATTAACTTACATTCGTGCTATCGTTCGTACGATACACAAATGGCAATTTATAAACGGTATCTAAAGAATGATCCTCAATCCAAAGTTGACACTTACTCAGCTCGACCAGGTCATTCAGAACATCAATTAGGACTTGCTTGTGATTTTGCGGCAACCTTTAGAACCCTCGGTGGATTTACAGGAACCAAAGAAGCTAAATGGATGGAAGACAACGGTCACAACTACGGATTCATTTTGCGTTATCCAAAAGATAAGACCAATATCACTGGCTATATGTATGAATCCTGGCACTTTCGCTACTTAGGAGTCGAAACTGCAACAAAAGTTTACAACAGTGGACTTACCTATGAAGAGTGGTATCAACAAAATCTTCAATAAAAAAACAGTCATCCATTGAGGGTGACTGTTTTGTTTAATCATACTTATCTAAGGTGTTTTTCAAACTCTCAACAAACTTATCGCGAAAAACTTGAGGCTCTAAGATCTCACAATAATTCATATAACGCCCTAACCAAAACAAGATTCCTCTTTCAGATGAGCGTAGTGACGCAATGAAATGATCATCATCGTATTTCTCAAGATGAATGTCTTTACCAAAATCTTCAATCACATAGCCAAGAATATTGTTAGAACACTTAATCTTTACTTTTTCAACCTCACCATTAAACATATAGGTCCGAGAACGCACATAGCTATACGGATCAAAGTTTGAATCCAACGGTTTCGTATTGCTTGTAAGTATCTCAATTTTTTTCATGTAATCAATCCGATAAAAGGCTAAATCATCATGACCCTCAAACCGACACACTAAATAAGGAATGTCATCTGATATGACAACATGATAAGGATGAAGCTCATAAAACTCTCGTTTCTTTTTAGTAACCAGTTTTTTATTTAAGTTGTACTCGTTGTACTGCATCTTAATCATCTTCTTCATAGAAATCGCATCCAACAACAGTTCCATATTCAACAAGATTTCGTTATTCTCTGTCTTATGATCATACTTATTCACTAGATGTTGCTTAATTGATGCAGCAGTATATTCACTTTGAGTACTCAACAGTTTTTCAATTAAATCATGACTATACTGAGCTGTCAGAAGCCCTGTTGATGCTATTTGATGACACAAAATACTCACCTCAGATGGTTCGAAGATACGAGACATTAAGTAGTAGCCAACTCCATTATTACTAAAAGTTGACACCTCCATTCCTGCTTGGTTCAGAATCTCAATATTCGCATATAACGTCCGACGATCAATGGAAAGATTAAACTCTTCAGCTAAGTACTGAAATATCTGGGATATTTTTAATATATGATTTTCATCGGAATATTTACTAAGTACTAAAAGCGTTTGTATAACACTCGATTTATATTTTTTCATCTCAACACCTCTGAGTAAAATATAACAAAAATTTGTATCGCATACTAGTGTGCTTTCACAATTCAATGAATCAACGTATAATAAATGAAGAGGTAACTTATGGCAAATATACTGGACTACATAAAAATAAGAGGAAACAAAACGTTTCGTGAAGAACCACTGAATGAAGTTGATGAACTCATCTTTAGTCACTTAAGTTACATTGATTTTGAGACCACCTCTGAAGGTTATAATCTTTTTGATGCCTACAAAGAGTCCAAAACCAATAAAATCGACAAACACATCAAACCCTATCGTTGGGCTCGCATGGACTCTGACAAAACGTATTATCATATCCATAACAGTCGTCGTTTTAAAGATGTCATCTTAGTCCACCAAATCAATCTCATCAGTGAACAGCAAAAAACTCAATTCAATGTGACCTGTTTCAAAATTACTGACACACATTACTGCATCGCATTTAGGGGAACCGATGAAACAGTTATTGGTTGGCAAGAAGACTTAATGCTTTGTTATCAAGAAGAAATTCCTGCTCAACACTACGCAAAGCAGTATCTAGAACAAACAATCAACAATTTTGAAGGAACCTTCTCACTATCAGGACACTCAAAAGGAGGAAACTTAGCCATTTATGCTGGGTGCACTCAACAAAAACAACATCAACAAAGAATTCTATCGATTCGTAATTATGATGGACCAGGGTTTCTAGACGCAGTAGTACTTAATCCCGATTTTAGTGAGAACCAGTTCAAAATCACTAATTTTATTACAGAGAATTCAATCTTTGGAAATATTCTAAGTCCAATTGGAAAACAAATCATCATCAAGTCAAGTGCCTTTAAGTATTTTGAACATCAGATTCTCTCATTTATGGTAACAGGAACCACACTGTACTCTACCCATTCGCTATCCAATGAAGCAATTATTATTAAAGAATCGATAAAAAGTTTCCTTGATCGTCAAACACTAGAGGAAAGACAAAAAGTCATTGAACTCGTCTCTTTGAACATTGATCAAGCTCTTACCAATTACAATGTCTTTCAAATGACCAATGATGATCTTGTTGGTCTATTTAAAATGATGGTTCGTATGCCAAGGAAAACCCGCAATACAATTTTGAGTCCAATTAAGGATTTAATCGATGAAATACTTCGTCGCCAACGATTACAAAGAGTTCAAAGAATCCGCCGAATTATTCATTTATATCAAAAAAAATAGTCAATTCCTTGATTATGATATGAGGTATGTTAGAATTAGTGAGTCAACTCACTAAGGAGGCTCTATGAACTCTGATCTTTACAATGCCGCCCATCAACTCATGCGGTTATTTAGGCAATGTCATCGTCAATATCTTGAACAACATAACTTATTTGTTGGTCAACCAAAAATATTATCCACACTCAATCAACATCCTGGCCTTTCTCAACAAGAGTTAACGACGTTAACTCAAGGAGGAAAAGAAACAGTATCGATGAGTGTCAGGCGATTAATGAAAAATGGTCTAATTAAAAGAGAAATTGATCCTGTAGACAAAAGAAAGTATAGTTTATTTTTGACGGATAAAGGAAAAGAAGTTCTTGAAACCGTAGAAAAAGGGATCAAGAAACTCAATGACTATTTGCTGAGCGGATTCAATGAAGAAGAAATTAGTCAATTGACTTTTTTTATACAACGAATAATAGAAAATATGGAGGATCATCAATGCGACGAATATTAAAGTTTTTTAAAGGAAGCACACCAACCCTAATCTTTGGGATGATCTGTACGATCCTTGTCATTATCATCGAATTAGCTCAAACACAAATGATGGCAACCATTATTAATGACGGTATCAAAGCGAGTGATATGTCTGTTGTTTGGAAGACTGGGTTAATTATGTTAGCACTCGCACTCTTAGGCATGGCTTTTGGGGTTGGCTCAACAACTTTAGCATCATTAGTCAGTAACAAATTTGCGGCAAGAATGCGAGACAAAGTCTACGAAAAAGTACAACGTTTTTCACTTAAGAAAACCACGAAGTACACAACGGGAACACTGATCACGCGGTTATCAACCGATGTTGATTTCTTACAAAGAACCGTTATGTTTGGACTAAGATTACTAGTCCGTTCACCAATTATGTTAGTATCAGCTGTCTTAATTATTTGGCAATCGGATGATCGTCTAGCCTATATCGTCTTATTATTTGTAATCATCTTAATGGTTGGTATCGGGATCATTATTCGTCTGGGATTCACCCGCTTTAAAGTATTACAAACCAAAGTCGATAAACTCAATCAACATGTTCAAGAGTCACTTATCAATATCCGTGTCATTAAGTCGTTTGTTCGAGAAAGATTTGAAAACAAACGCTTCAAAGACACAAACGATGACTTACGAGACTACAGTATCTTTTCTTTCAAACTGATGAACTGGATAGAACCAATCATGATGTTTACACTCAACTTCTGTACAGTCATTATCATGTGGGTAGCATCTCAAATCATTGTTACCGAACAAACCATTCAAGTTGGGGACTTATTAGTCTTTATGAACTACTTACGATTCACTTTATTCTCAATGATGATGTTAACAATGATGTTCAATATGTTCTCAAGAGCAAAAGCATCGATTGATCGTATCAATGAAGTCCTTGATGAAGAAATCGATATTCAAACACCTAAAGAAGGTGCTATTCATCTAGAAGCTATTGAAGGGAAAATTGAATTCGAAAATGTCGACTTTAAGTATTTTGAAGACAATGAACAACATATTTTAGAAAACATAAATTTCACGGTTCAACCTGGTCAACAACTCGGTATCATAGGGTCAACTGGATCTGGAAAGAGTACCCTAGTGTATTTACTAGCTCGTCTAATTGATCCGATTAAAGGGATGATTAAAGTCGATGGCGTCAATATCAAAGAGATGGATCTTGGCCAACTGCGTTCATCGATTGGTTTTGTTTTACAAAAAAATGTTCTGTTTTCTGGGTCCATAGCTCATAACTTACGGTGGGGAGATCAAAATGCATCTCAAGAAACCTTAGAGTGGGCAGCAGAAATCTCTAACATCAAAGAATTTATCGATAGCCATGAAGAAGGATATGACTATGAAATTCAACAAGGTGGATCAAACTTGTCAGGTGGTCAACGTCAACGCATGTGTTTAGCCAGAGCTTTAGTTATTAAACCAAAAATATTGGTGTTGGATGATAGCACCAGTGCCCTTGATTCACAAACCGAAAAACAAATCAATGAAGCATTTAGAGAAAAGCTACAAGGGACAACTATTGTGAATATTGCTCAAAAAATATCATCGATTGTCCATTGTGATCAAATCCTTGTCTTAGATGAAGGAAAACTGGTAGGTATAGGAACCCACAATCAATTGTTAGATTCCTGTAAAATTTATCAAGAGATTTATACATCTCAATTGAAAAAAGGAGGGGATTTCGATGTCGCTTCATAGAGGAAAACAAGGTTTAGAAAAACCAAAAAATACCAAACAAACAATTAAACGGTTATTCAAGTACTTAAAACCCTATCGTTTCTGGATAGTAATTGCGACAGTACTAACAATACTATCAACAATCGCTCAACTGTATGGAAGCTATGCAGTAAGCCCAATTCTCAATTTAATTGAAGCTACTGTAAAAAATGAAATAACCATCGAAGCAATGAGTTCTAAAATGATGGTTCAATTAGTAATCCTTGCGATTGTCTATTTCTTTGAAATAGCAGCTGTCCTAATTGCTGCTCAACTTATGTTACGTGTTTCAGAACGCTCCATGCACACGATGCGTGAAGAGCTATTCTCACACTTAATGATTGCTGATGTTGGATATCACGATAAACAACAACACGGTGATTTAATGTCTCGCTTTACCAACGATATCGGAACCTTATCAGAAACACTGGGAGACACAACTAGAACTTTCATTAGCAATATCTTGTCACTAGTTGGTACCTTCGGTGTCATGTTATACCTCAGTCCACTCTTAACCCTGATTGTTGTTGTCTTCTTTCCACTACTGGTGGTGATTATTCAATTTATTGGTAAAAAAACAAGAACAGCATCTCGTGAGCGACAAGCATCTTTAGGAGCACTCAATGGATATATAGAAGAATCCATTGAAGGGGTCACTGTCAATCAGTTGTTTGTGAGAGAACCACAAAGTCAAATTGAATTTCATAACTTCAACAAAGACTTTTCTATCAAATCGCATACATCGCAAACCTTAGGCTTTATGATGATGCCCCTCATGCAAAATTTCAACATGATTATTTATGCGTTTGTTGGAATACTTGGTGGATATCTTGCAATTAACACGGGCTTATCAATTGGTGACTTGGGAGCCTTTGTCAACATGACTCGAAGTTTTGGTCGTCCACTCAACATGATAGCGAATCAATTTAGTTCAATTAACTCAGCTCTCTCAGCTGCTGAACGTATTTTTGATGTCTTGGATGAACCAGTAGAATCTGTTGATACAAGAGATGTTGAATTAAAGGATATTCAAGGTGATGTTGTCTTTGATACGGTCGATTTCAGTTATGTAGAAAACAAACCAATTTTAAGAGATGTTAGCTTCTATGCTAAGACAAATCAAAAAATTGCGATTGTTGGATCAACAGGAGCAGGAAAAACAACCATCACTAACCTTATCACTCGTTTCTATGACATCAACGATGGAAGCATAAAGGTTGATGATATCGATATCAAGAACATTAATCGTTATTCATTACGTGAAAACATCGGGATGGTATTACAAGATACGCATCTCTTTACGGGAACGATTATGGAAAACATTCGGTATGGTCGATTAGATGCATCGGATGACGAATGTATTGCTGCCGCAAAACTAGCGAATGCTGACTATTTTATTCGAAATTTAGAGTTTGGATACAATACAGAAATTCGAGGCGATGGTGAAGGACTGTCTCAAGGACAAAAACAATTACTAACGATTGCTCGAGCAGCCATCGCCAACCCTAAAATATTAATCTTGGATGAAGCAACATCATCGATTGATACTCGTACTGAAGAACTGGTCGAAGAAGGGATGGATAAACTGATGGAAGGTCGCACAACCTTTGTCATTGCCCACCGTCTATCCACCGTCCGTAATGCCAATGCAATTATTGTTTTAGAAAACGGTCAGATTATTGAACGAGGAAACCATGATGACTTAGTAGCATTAGGTGGCCGTTATGCTTCACTGTATAAGAATCAAAGTGAGTTAGTTCCTCAATGAGAGTTGTCAATATTGTTGTAGTATTTAATCACGATCATTCCAAAGTTTTAATGTGTCATCGCCAAAAGAATCCCTACAATGGTCTTTTTAACTTCGTTGGTGGAAAGCTAGAAGGCGAAGAAACAAAGTTAGAATCGTGTTATCGCGAACTTTATGAAGAAACCAACATTTCAAAAAATGATATCGTTTTAGAAGAGTTAATGTCCTTTGTTTATTATAAACTGGACTATGAGTTGTTTGTAGCAACAGGGACCCTTACAAAAGAGGTAATCCTTAAAAGCGAGAAACATCCGCTCTTATGGATTGCTGTCACTGAGAACTTTGAGGATCGTACAAAATTTGCTGGTGATGGGAACATTCAGCACATTATTGATATTTCAAAATACCAAGAATTTATACTAGATTAACAACACTTCGGTGTTGTTTTTTGATATAGTAAAGTTATTATGTGGAGGTCTTATGAAAAAAGTACTAATAACAGGAGCAACATC
>CAZWPP010000027.1:0-15157 GCA_964635335.1 uncultured Erysipelothrix sp.
TTTACTTAAATCAACACCACTGGTTTTCTTAAATTCTGCAACAAGGTACTCAGAAACAACAGAATCGAAATCATCTCCTCCTAATCGATTATCTCCCGCAGTAGAAAGCACTTCAAAAGTACCATCCGCTAGCTCAAGAATACTAACGTCAAAGGTTCCACCACCTAAGTCAAAGACTAAGATTTTTTCTTCTTTGGTTTGATCTTTGTCAATACCAAAAGCAAGAGCCGCTGCAGTAGGTTCATTAATAATACGTTCTACTTCTAAACCAGCAATCTTCCCTGCATCTTTAGTTGCTTGACGTTGAGCATCATTAAAATATGCAGGAACAGTAATGACCGCTCTTGTTACTTTTTCACCAAGATATTCTTCAGCATACCCTTTGAGGTATTGAAGGATCATGGCAGAGATTTCTTCTGGTGTATACTCTTTTCCTTCTAATGTTACTTTATGGTTTGTTCCCATTTCACGCTTAATGGATTGAACAGAGTTTTTGTTAGTAACAACTTGTCGTTTAGCTGCATCACCAACAATCCGTTCCCCATTCTTAAAAGCTACAACGGATGGGGTTGTTCTGTTACCTTCTGGATTTGTAATAATTTCTGCTTTTCCGTTTTCCATAACAGCTACAGCAGAGTTTGTAGTACCTAAGTCAATTCCAATAATTTTGCTCATAATTTCTCCTTTTCTTTTCTAACGTTTTATTCGCTAACTTTGACCAACGCTGGTCGTAAGACTCGATCTTTTATTTTATATCCCTTTTGAAGAACCTCTAGCACCATGTTTGGTTCGATTCCATCGACCTTTTCAGTCAATAATGCTTGATGTATGTTGTAATCAAAAGGTTGATCCTTCGCTTCAATTTCAATGACACCTTCTTCTTTCAAGGAAGCAATCAGTTGATTATAAATCATTTGAACTCCTTGTTTTATTAATTCATCACTGGTTTCTTGTAAAAGTGCTCTTTCCAAGTTATCAATCACGGGTAAGATGTCACTGGCAAACGATTGAATTCGATATTTAAGTGAATTTTCTAATTCTTTTTGAACCCGTTTTTTGTAATTGTCCGCATCCGCATATGCTTTGTAATACTGATTCTTTAATTCCGCATTTTCACGCTTCAACGTTTCAATTTCTTCTAATAATTTCTCATCGGTTTGTTTCTTCTTAAAAAATCCTTTTTTTGTTTTTTCATCACTTTCTTCAATAATCTCTTCTTGAAGTTCTTCTTCAGTGTTCAATTCTTCGTGAACTGTTTGTTTATTTGTTTCCATAAACCTCCTCAATCATTTGGGTAATGTATTCAACCAAGGATACTACTTTTGAGTATTCCATTCTTGATGGCCCAACGACCATTAGTTGGTGAGCTTCATTTTCATCAGACAGATGAATTTCTGAAGTTACAACCGCAACATCATCAATCCAATGAGTTTGTGTGTGTGTCCCAGTTTGAATAGCAATCACATTTTTGTCATTAATTAAATCTCTCCATAAAGCTGAGTCTTCTAACATGACCATTAATTGTCTTACTTTATTAACATCACTAAACTCAGGTTGATCTAACAGATTGTCTTTTCCAGAGAAATACATTCTATCACTCGCAAATTTCACAAAACAACTCGCAAATGCTTCAAAGAGTTGTTCATATTGAAGCACACTTGCTTGTAAGATAGGACGAAGACTCTCCATCTTCAATACAATCTCATTAATGTTGGTACCAATCAAGCGATCGTTTAATACCCCAACATATTTCACTAGATCATTCATCGTTACAGGAAGTTTTAGATTAAATACTTTACTTTCACGATGATCATGGTCCGTCACAAAGATTACCAACGCTTGTTTTTCTTCAATTTCAACAATCCGAATTTCTTGTAATCTTTGTCTTTTTCCTTCAGGACCTAAAACTGCAGATGTTAGATTTGTCATTTGAGATAAGATATCAACACTTTGTTGCAAGGCATCTTCAACTCTACTGCTTCGTGATTTAAAGACTTCTTGTAAAACCATTTCCATCTTCTCATTTGAACTTATTTCCATCAGATGTTGAGTATAAAACTGATATCCTTTAGTCGATGGAATTCTACCTGAAGATGTGTGAGTCTTTTCAAGTAAACCCAATTCTTCTAGCACACTCATTTCGTTACGAACTGTTGCGCTTGAGTAGTTCCATTTGTATTTCTTTATCAGATACTTTGAACCTACTGGTTCTGCAGTCTGAATGAATTCAGATACAATCGCCTTAAATATCTCAGTCCGTCTTTCGGTTAACATTCAACACCTCCTAGCATCTTAGACTTACGTCTGCTAGTATTATACCACAATTTTTAGCACTGTCAAACCATGAGTGCTAAAATAGTAAAAAAGCCACCGAAATGGCTTTTCTATCAACTTAACCAGTATACATCAAACTTAAAATAATCTCAACAAAAGAACAATGTCAAACTAAACAATATCAATCGTTTGTTTTTCAACATCCCACAACACCATTTGTTTCATTAAACAACGGATTTTTCCATCAACAAAATCTTTATGATGATGCCCAAAATACCAGTAATCAAATAAATCTGGGTAATCATACACTTCATCCAAGACAAATCCTGGATGGACTCGTTCTTGTTCAACTTGTTCTGTTTTTTCTAAGTAAAAGTCACTAATTTTGCCAATAGGATACCCGAAATTTTTCATAATGAATTCACGAGGTCCATCGTGGGAAATAATAACATCGACATGCCCTTTATCAAACAGTAGTTTTAGTGCTCTATCTGAATCTTTCTTCAGTGGTAATTCTTGTTTGAAGATTGTCGAGTTAAGTTCTCGATAAGAGTAATCAATTGAATATCCACCAGGATAAAACCAAAACGTTTTATCAAATATTGTCGCAATCGATCCTATCAATGGAGCAAACAAATTCGGTGCCATTTCATAACCCAGTACCCCATATTTCATTACAATGGGTCTTTTCTCTATCCAATTATAGTTTTCATGATTACCTAAACAAACAACAACATCACAGGGTAAACTTGTCCAATAATCCAGCATCTCATCACTTTCCCATATCCATGGAACTCCAATGTCTCCACAATGAACAATGACATCATTCTGTGTTAATTCAAGATCCTTTACAACCTGTGGATTCAACTTCTCGATATCTACAGATCCATGGGTATCACCAATTATTAAAATTCTCATCTTCTCACCTCTATGTTCAGTATATAACTCATTTCACAAAGCTTCAAACAATGTGTTCTTGTAATTGAATCAATGCTTCTTTAATAGTTTCTGATAAACTCGGATGAGGATACACAATTGATAACAATTCTGAAATAGGAGTTTTAAGAGCTATAGCCGTTGTTAACAACGGTATGATTTCCCCTGCGTCATGCATCATCAAATGAGCACCAATTAAATAGTTGTTTTCTTTGACCAACTTTACAAACCCTCTGTCTTGTTTTTGGATGGTCGCCATCCCTGAACTATTCATCGATACTTTAACACTAATACCTTCACTCTCACCAACACTAGCGATTTGAGGAGTCACATACAGAACCTTAGGGACAACTTGTGTGTTTTCATAGTTTGATAGATTAAACATATGACGAACCGCATTTCGAGCTTGGCTACTCGCTAAATGAGCAAGTTGTAGCTCACTACAACAGTCTCCAGCTCCATAGATAGTAGGTACTGATGTTTGTTGGTACTGATTCACAAGAATTCGTGAATTCACTTTTTCTAATTCTATGTCACTCTCAATGCTTACTGCTCGTCTTCCAACACAGATAAGTACTTTATCAACCTCAACGACAGAATCATCACTCAAAGTAACTTGTAATTGTGTCTCTGTTTTCTCTATCTCTAAAATCGAAGTTTTTGTTCGGACATCAATTTTCTGTTTACGAAGAGCTAATCGATAATTCGACTGTAAGTCCTTATCCCACCCATTCATAATCTTATCTAAGTATTCTATCAGAATGACTTCAACACCAATGGCTGAATAAAAACTCGCAAACTCAAGCCCAATAACTCCAGCTCCAACGATTAATATTTTCTTAACTTCTAAGTGATCTAGTGTCAAAATTTCTTTACTCGATAACGCATACTCTGAGCCTTTAAACGACAAGGTTCTATTAGTTGAACCTGTCGCTAAGAGAATGAATTTTGTTTCAAATACATCCCCATTGACTTCTACATGGTGTTCATCCACGAGACGTGCTGTCCCATTGATGTAGTTTATTTTCGCTTTTTCTACTAAATAACCAATCCCATTTTCAAGTGAGGACACTAATTCTTCCTTTTCTTGTTTGTTGACTTGTTTTAAATTTTGAAGCATGTACTTAGTAGGAATACACCCCTCTTGAAGACAAGTCCCACCTAGTTTATGTTTCTCTATCAGTACCACTTGTTTCTTGTGTTTAGCTGCTAGTAGGGCTGCTTCATATCCAGCTGGTCCACCTCCGATAATAACGATATCAACCATCTTGTTCCTCCGTAAATAAGTCAGTTACGATACTAATTATTGCATCAAGTTCTTGTGGTTTTAGGATAAGGTGTTGGAGTGGTTGAAGAAGTTGATTCTTCTGAAAACCAACATTGATCCATGCTTCTTTAATTTCTGTTAAAAGATGAGGATTCATCATATCGCTAAACAGCTGAATGTCCTTAATTTTGTCAGCTTCAATAAATGCTTCAACGTTGATTAGCCCAATGTTTGTAACAAATTCCCTGTTTAAATTCGACTTCATTCTTCTTGGAAAAAGCCATTCTTGTGAAGCATACTTGGATCTCAATGCTTCTAACTCTACCATTTCAGATGTTGTTAACAATCTTTCTTTTGATGTACAGTACCCTTTTGAAAAGGCTAACGTAAGAGCAGATGTCACATCTTTAACAGTAATATCAGCTTTGACATCAACTAAATTAATAACGCGACTCTTCACACTTTTTACTTGATGACTTTGTAATTTAGATAAGTGTGGCTTTAAATAGGTCGATAACTTGTCTTTATTGACATTGACCATGATGGTTCCGTGATGATAGTTTTTTTGTTGTTTTTGATAATAAGCATGTCCAGAAAACTTAGAACCATTGATTGTTAGATCGTTTCTTCCAGACACGGTTGCTTCTATGCCCAATGATGCTAATGCATCTAAAATAATCTGGTTGTTTTTTGAGACATCAAAAATAGGCTCTTTACCAATGAAAGTAAAGTTTAAGTTTCCCAAATCATGATAGACGGCTCCACCACCTGAGAGTCTTCTAGCTAAGGTTACTTCTGTATTCTCGATTGGTTCCATATAACACTCGATGTATGGGTTTTGATTATACCCAATGACAATTGTGTTTTGGTTTTGCCATAAATAGAGGATGATTTCATCATCCTCTACCTGGTTTAATAAAACTTCTTCAAGTGCTAAATTCGTATATGGATCAAAACTAATTCCTTTAATGATTGTCGCGTTCATCGGAAGCCTTTACGATAGGATGTCTTGCGGCTTTAACTTCGTCAAGACGACTTACTTTGGTAGTGTATGGTAACTGGTGGAATTTATCGGCATCTGAATAGGCTAAATCATGAAGTTCATGAAGAGCTTTAGAGAGTAGCTCTAGTGATTCAAGTGGTTCAGTTTCAGTTGGCTCAATCATGAGTGCTTCTTTTACAACTAGCGGGAAGTACATCGTTGGTGGGTGTACACCATAATCAATCAGACCTTTACTGATATCAAGAGCACTAACTCCAGTTGCTTTCTTTAACTCTTCTAATGAAATGACAAATTCATGCATCGGTCTCTCTGGATATTTTGGTACAAAGATGTCTTTAATCAAATGTGCCATATAGTTCGCATTTAAAACCGCATTACTAGAACTGTGTTTCATTCCATCTAATCCTAAAGATTTCATATAAGTCAATGCACGCACCAAGACTAAGAAGTTTCCTTGGAAATTTTTCATTGGTCCAATCGTGCTTTCTGATTCTAAAATCCACTCATTATTCTCTACATAAGGAACAGGCATGTATTTTTTTAGATTATTCTTTACACCTATTGCTCCAAGTCCTGGACCTCCACCACCATGTGGTGTCGAGAACGTTTTGTGTAGATTCAAGTGGATGGCATCAAAGCCCATATCCCCTGGTCGAATCCATCCCATGATGGCATTTAGGTTCGCTCCATCATAATAGAGTAACCCTCCATTGTCATGGACTAAATCCGCAATTTCTTTAATTTCTGTTTCAAATAAACCCAGTGTGTTTGGGTTAGTTAACATTAACCCCGCAGTTTTATGAGAAACTTTCTTTTTCAAATCTTCAAAATCAACTCGACCATGTTCATTCGATTTAACTTCAACAACTTTAAACCCACACATATTTGCTGAAGCTGGATTGGTTCCATGCGCACTATCTGGTACTAACATTTCTGTTCGTTCATCATCGTGATTATCTTGATGATAGGCTTTGATCATTAATAATGACGCCAGTTCTCCTTGGGCTCCTGCTGCAGGTTGAAACGACATGATATCCATCCCAGTCAGTTCTTTAAGAATCTCATTGGATTCATTAAAGACACCTTTTGCTCCTTCAACAGTTTCTAACTCTTGAAGTGGATGGATTTGAGAAAACCCTTCATAGCTTGCTACGACTTCATTGAGTTTAGGGTTGTATTTCATCGTACAAGACCCAAGTGGATAGAACCCTGTATCAATCGCAAAAGTTTCTTGTGAAAGCTTCGTATAGTGACGAATAACTTCGATTTCACTTAATTCAACAAGATTGGTACTTGTTTCACGTTGTAAATTTAAAGAAACTGGTACTACATCAAGTGTTGGAAGTGTAAAACTGCGACGATTCTTGACACTTTTATCAAAAATTAACATACTATACCTCCTAATATCTCAATGAGTTTGTCCATTTCTTCTTTGGAATTGGCTTCTGTTGCACACCATAGTAAGTGGTGTTCGTCGATTGGGTATCCCCCTAAAATATCGTTTTTATGAAGGGTATCTAATATTTCTTTTGTAGAACACTCTGATTTGATAACAAATTCATTAAAGAATTGATCATCATATTTAAGACTAAATCCCTTTAATTCACTGAATCTATTTGCTAAATAATGACTATTCGCAACATTCATATGCGCTGCTTCTAATAGTCCTTGTTGTCCCATTGCAGCTGTATAAATCTGAGCTCTTAAAGCCATTAATGATTGGTTTGAACAAATGGAAGAACTAGCTTTGTTGCGTCGAATATGTTGTTCACGGGCTTGAAGTGTTAGTACATAGCCATCGTTTCCATTTCGATCAGTAGTCATACCGACAATTCTTCCTGGTAAGCGACGCATCATTTGGTCGGTACAAGCCATAATCCCTAAATATGGTCCACCATAACTAAGAGGGACTCCTAAAGGTTGTCCTTCTCCAACAACAATATCTGCACCAACTTCTTTTCCTGATGGTAATATCATGCTTGCTAGTGGATTAAATCCCATAATTAAATGTATATTCTCATCCAATGTCTCATGGTAGGACTTAACATCTTCTATTAATCCATATTTATTAATTTGTTCAACATAAAGCCCACAAACTTTATCAGACAGTTTGTTTTTTAAATCTATTATTGACATTCTTCCATCCACTTCATCAACTAGTACAATTTCCATGTCATAGCCCCCACAATAGGTTTTTATAACATCTAAATTTTGTTTTTTAATTGTTGAAGCAATTAAAACTGTTTCTTTGTTTCTTTCTTGTGCCATCATGATGGCTTCTGCAGCAGCAGTTGCTCCGTCGTATACCGAAGCATTACTAATATCCATTCCTGTTAACTCACAGATAGTACTTTGATATTCGAAAAGTACTTGAAGTGTTCCTTGAGATAGTTCCGCTTGGTATGGTGTATACGATGTTACAAATTCTGCACGATTAGCAAGAGCATCAACACTACTTGGGATTAGGTGTCTATATGCTCCATTGCCTCTGAAAATTGTAGAGTACACTTTGTTTTGTTTCGCATACTTTAACATTTCACTTTTTACTGTGTGCTCATCTTTTCCTTTGTCGATGGTTAGTTCTTTCTTTACAAAGAGGTGTTTTGGAATATCTTGATAGAGTTCTTCAATTGAGTTGAGCTCTAAAGCATCCAACATTTTCTTTTGTTCATCGAGACTATTACTGACGTAGTGTGCCATCTATAACGACTCCAAATACGCTGAATAATCTTCTGAACTCATGAGCTCTTCATTCAATTCTACGTAAGAAGCTTTCACAATCCATGTTTCTTCTGGACTTTCGTTCAGTTTTTCTGGAGCATCAAGAAGTTCCTCATTGATTTCAACGATTTCTCCATCGATTGGTGACAGGATATCACTAACTGCTTTAACAGATTCTACATCTGCGAAACTTTCGTTTAAAACAAGTGTATCTCCTTCTTCTCCAGGGTTGATGAAGACAATGTCTCCAAGTTGTGTGACAGCATAATTACTAATACCAATGTAGACCAATCCATTTTCAATTACTTCTATCCATTCATGGTCTTTTGTATACATTTTTTCTGACATATATTGTTTTCTCCTTTTATTTTTCTAGTAATTTTTGAACAAGTTCAGCTTTCACTAACTTGTTATGAACTTCAATAAACACTTCTTGTCCGATCTCACTGTGATGAACATCGATAAACATCATTCCCCCTGCTTGTTTTACAGTTGGTAACATGGTTGCTGATGTCACAAATCCTACCACTTGATCATCGATAAAGACCTTATAGTCTTGACGAGCAATCCCTCTCTCTAGCATCTTAAAGTTACGTCGAATGCGAGTTATTTCTTCATTCTCGAGAGCTTCTTTACCAATAAATTCCTTGTCCATTTTTACAAAACGCATTAAATCTGCTTCTTTAGGACTGACTGTTTCATCAAGTTCATGCCCATAGAGAACCATTTCTGCTTCTAATCGAAGGGTATCTCTGGCACCTAATCCACAGGGCTTTGCACCTTCTGTAATGAGTTGTCTAGAAATATCTAGCACATCCTCTCGACTACCATAAATTTCAAATCCGTCTTCACCGGTATACCCATTTCTAGATAACAGAATAGAATGTCCAAACAGTTTCACATTCTCTTTGAAACTGTAATATCCAGTTGGAATGTCTTCTGGGTTCATGACTTTTGATAGCAGTTCAACTGCTTTGGGACCTTGTAAAGCAATTTGTCCCATATCACTTGTCGTATCTGTAATGGTAACATTGTCAATGGCCTGTTTCATAATCCAATCATAATCTTTTTGATGATTTGCTCCATTACAGACAATCATGGCTTTTGTTGGACCAAAAAGATATACTAAAACATCGTCTTTTATTCCACCTTGATCATTGAGCATTAGTGCATATCTCATCTTATTTGGTTTGAGAGTATCAAAACGATTGGTTAATAGATAGTTTAGAAAATCGATGGTTCCAACTCCTTCTACCCAAATTTTACCCATGTGTGAGACATCGAAAAGACCAACATCTTCTCTAACGATGGCATGTTCTTTAAGAACACCGGTTGAGTATTGAATAGGAAGTAAGTATCCAGCAAATTCCACCATCTTTGCTTGGTTCTCTATATGGTATTCATAGAGTGCAGTTTTTTTCATGGCGAATCTCCTTCTTTATTTTAGTATACTTGAAACCGCTTAACTTTTCATTAATTTGGTAGAACAAATAACAATTCTACCCTCTTTTTTGTATAATAGACGTAGGAGGATTTAGTTATGAGTTTTCATTTATACGATACAGATATCTTCGTTTTGGCTGGCACAACAACTCGGGTCCATGGAAAAAGCGAAGGAGTTTTTTCAAAAAATAATCTAGGATACACCGTGGGAGATGATCCCGCAATTGTTACTTTTAATCGTGAAACATTAGCGAAACAGATTAATACAACACTTAATGATTGGATATTTGTAAAACAATGTCATAGTGATCAGTTTAAGAAAGTTTCAACAGAAGATAAAGGAAGAGGATCCTATTCCTTTGAAGATGGTATCGAACAGGTAGATGCTTTATACTCTTTTGACAAACGTCTGGTGTTATCTTTTTTCCATGCTGATTGTGTTCCTGTATTGTTTTATGATCGTACAACTCACCTTATTGGAGCGATTCATGCAGGGTATGATGGAACTCTTAGCGAAATCACCAAAAAGACACTTTCCCATGTTATTCACAACGAGAAAGTGAAGCCAGAAAATATTCAAGTAATCATTGGACCAGCTTTGTCTTACAAAAACAGTAATATGAAAGTTGATATCACTCAACGCCTTAATGATATGACTGTTGACACAACGGACTGTTACACAAAGCTTGAGAATGGGCATTTCAAAATCGATACCCGTACCCTTAATAAACGAATGGTCCTTAAGTGTGGAATTCCTTTGGAAAACATTCATGATTACGATCACGATACCTTTGAAGACTCTAGTCTTTATTATTCTTATGAACGGGATGGACAAACTGGACGTCATCTTTCCTTTATCACCCAAGTTTAAACGTTTGTATAATTAAGTCATGGGTGTCTTCTTTAAATAACATCATATATTTTTCATAACTATTTTGTTTAAAACCTTCATTACTAACAAGATATCCCACATAATCATTGCAATAACCACAGACGATGGTGTTTTCTCCCATTGTCTTTTTTATGTCTCTTCCGATTTCACCAAAGGGTTCACCCGGAAGATTGCACAATCTAAAAGTAGCAAAATCAATCACAGATACTTCAGAATCAATAACCTCGCTAGTTTTACTTTGGCAAAATAAATCTTGAAAACTTTCTCCCTGTTTGATAACTTCAATGACTCTAGCTTCTTGAACATCGTTGATACTCTCAAATCGTTTCTTGAAGTCTCTGACTTCAAATTGAATCGGTAGTACTTTTGTAGAAAGATTTGCCACAACTTGTGTCTTTTGTTGTAGACAATTCACTACTTCTTTACCAATTAATCCACCAATGCGTTGACATTCTTGATAGCTGCTTTCTTGTCTTGTGAAGCGAGTGCTAATTTCTGCTGCACACCCTTGTATATAAAGTGTCGTACAATCAGGATACTCTTGTTGAACTGTTTGTCGAATACTTCCTATAAAATCACTCGATGCTTTTATGTTACTACTACTTAATACAGTTGGATGACATGCAAAAATACAAAGACAACCAATAATATGGTTTTGCTGACTAATCTTGATAACATCTAAACTGTTGTCAAAGAAGCCATCTTTATTATTTCGATTGGTTGCCACAGAATCAACCTTGCTTTTTATGTAACTGATCTCACATTCAACTAATTCTTGTTGACACGCTTCTACCGTTTTCACGACTAATTGAATCATGTTATTGTAAAATGTCTCTTCAAAAGAATTGTGGGGTTGGTCGTTAAGAATCACATTTAGAAGCGGTGTGCTTTGTTTACGCATTGCTTTGTAGCTACTATGGGTATGAGTTGCGTATAAGAAAACATTAGACTCATTGATAGAACACGTTTTGTTTAGATGCTTTCTAATCGTATTGGTTGTTTCTGAATCGATACCAATCGAGTCCATTGATATTATGACTGTTTGTTGTTTGTGATTTTCTATCAGACAAACATTGATGGTAATGTCATCATAAAAACCGGTATTTCCTTCTTTTCGATAGTAATACCCTGAGAGCGATAAATGGTTATTCCCCTGTAAAACAATGGTTCTTAGTGTTGCTTTCATTTTGTTAATCCGTTAGCTGCTTTAGTTTTATCCGGTAGTGTGTCACACGAGTGTGTCCGTAAACATCGCTGCGGATTAGCTCATAATTTTCTACTTCTATTAGTTCTTGTTTAGAGTCACTTTCATACAAAAGTAGTGTTGACTCATGAGTTAAGGGTTCTAAAAGTTTCATCAACTTCTCAAACTTGTTAAAACGATATGGAGGATCAATGTAAATATAATCAAACGTTTCTTTCAATAGCTTGACTGCTTTAAAACTATCCATTTTAAGAAATTTAACTCTGTTTTCAACCTTTAGATTTCTAATGTTTAATTCAACGATGCGTTGGGCTTGTGGATCACGTTCAACGATAGTCGCTTGTTGTATCCCTCTTGATAAGAATTCAAAGGCAATATTTCCGCTTCCTGTAAACACATCAAGCATCTTCATTTCATCAAAATAAGGACCAATCCGATTAAAAATGGATTCTTTAACTTTATCGAGGGTTGGCCGTGTTGTATCTCCTTTGAGACTTTCTAATTTTCGAGATTTGAATTCTCCTGCAATGATTCTCATGGGTTTTGTAAGGCTTCTTTCTTTTTACGATCTTGTTCATAGCGAGCGATTAAGTTTTGGGCAATTCCTATTGAAATGAAGACAGCCATTTGAGAAGATCCACCACTTGAGATTAATAAAAGTGGGACTCCGGTTAATGGGAGTAATGCCGAAGTGCCACCTACATTGAATAAAAAGTGAATAAAGAAGTAGGTTGCGACTCCCATGAGATAGAGTTTACTTGGTTGATAATTTATTTTAAAGGCATATTTGAAGAGTGTATAAATAATCCAGACATAGCCTAATGTTACAAATAGAAATGCAATAAATCCTAACTCTTCAACCATGATTGCGAGAATATAGTCAGTTTGTGCTTCAGGCAGATAATCATATTTTTGGATAGACTTACCAAAGCCAACTCCAAACAACCCTCCTCTAGCAAAAGCATACAACCCTCGGACTTGTTGCATTGATTCATTATACATTGCTGATTTGTCAAAGAGATTATAGAGGGAGCGGATACGATTAATTTGAAATTCTTTAAATCCTAATTTGGGTAATAAATCGATACCAGCTGGACTCATCATAAAGATTCCGATGCCCAAGACAACAACAAAAACAACGAATAATACCCGTTGAAGTTGGGTTAAAAAAGGATGCTCTGCTAAAAAGAGAATGACTGCGGAAATTAACACAATAATCATGGCTGTTCCAAAGTCTTTTTGTACAATAGCAATAATTATTATCATTAATAAAACTCCAAGGAAAGGAATTTTTATGTTTTTATAAACTTGTCTGATTCTATCAAAAAAGTTTACTTTCTTCATGACCATTCTATCTTTCATCCATGGATAGACACTTAGACCACCTAAAGCATTAGCAACAAGCAACATGATGAACGGTTTTGAAAACTCTGAGGGCTGGATTGTAAAGTATTTGAAATCTATCCAGTTGTAAGCTCCTGTCCGAATGAATTGTGCTGTATTAAGTCGTGGAATAAATAAGAAAATAATCATGAATGCTATCAGTATCAATTCTTTTTGTTTATCTCGAATCCAATTCCATTTGAAGAATTTAGCAATTAAAACCATTGCTACATAACTCGCTACAACAAAAAGTATTTGCTTTACAATTAAGAACATGAGTCCATTGTTGGTTGTGAAGGTTTTCATGGAAGCACTTGCGACCATAAAGGAACCAAATAAAGATAGTAAAAGAATCCAGGCATGGATTGATTTACTATATCCCGTTGGCATATTAAAATTTAGAGTTCTTTTCTTCTGATTTTTTTTCACAATTTCACCTCTTTTATAATACCATGAGTTTAGATTTTTTACAGAGTAAACTCTTATAGAAATTAAGCTTTTTAGTACTTTCTGACTTTTCGTGACTTGAAATTGATTTGTATCAAACTATTTCTAATGACTCGAATTGGTTAATTATATTGTAAATACATTTGATCTGCACCTTTCAACAAGTAAAGTCTTTATTAACATCTCTTCTACTCTAAATTGATTAGTTTATTTCAATTGAAGGTGTGTATATTTTCACAATAAATTGATAAAATAGTATAAACAAATACAAATCAAATGGAATAACCGAAAAGTTGTAGAATTTTATAGTGGTACAAGATCTTTAGGAGAACAGGTAACACAATGAGAGTTACGTGAAATTCAAAAACGGAAGCCGTAAAAAGGTGTTTAGATAGCACAAGAACTAAATTTTCTTTTCAAGCTAGAATGAAGACTGTTGCCTTTAAGGTAAATACTAGATGTGATTTAGGGGGGAGTGAACTATGGAAAAAGCACATTGGCAAACACAGGTTCCAATTTTCAAAAATCGAACAATTATGAATCAAATAGGAATTGCAATTGGAATTCCCTTTGGGATTATTGCCTTGATTATTGGAGTTTCTTCCGGAAAAAGCATCTATACCTTGTATGGATTAGGTTTAATTCTAACACTTTTCCTATTTACATGGTTATTTCTCATGCTTGTTTATGGAGGTACATATGATGTTGAGTTTTTGCTAGATTCAAAAGGTGCAACTTGTAGAACTGAAGCAAAACAAGCTAAGAAGAATAAAATCATCAATGGTCTAACCATCTTATTAGGTTTTGTTTCCACAAGGCCAGGAGTAGCCGGTGCTGGAATGTTAGCAGCCTCAAGACAAGTAGTTTTCATCAGTTGGCAACAAGTTACCAAGATTAACTATAAACCAGAACAAAACACAATCTTGCTTAGAGCTGATTGGCTGAATAGTATGGCGCTATTTTGCACATCAGAAAATTATCATGAAGTTGAACAATTTGTTAAATACAATTTGAAAGCATGAAATAGAGGATGGATGATGACGTTTATCAAATTAATGATTTTGTGATTGACAACAATCTCATTATTAGGATCTTGCACACTCTTTTTACCTTCTCCAACAAACCAACAGATTGTTGATGCAGTTAAGGTATCTAACGAGAAAGAATCAATTCTATTAGAACTAAATTGGGATGATTTGAAGGTCCCTAACCGCTTCAATGGTTCAGCAAAAGCGATTCTGTGGGTGTTTGATAAAAGTCTTTTCGATTGAGTATCATCTTTCTAACAAGATGTTTTATGTTGAAAGCTATATCACCCTAATTAAAGGGGATGATGGTGCTTATCACTTGATGAAATAATGACATTAAGTAAATTGGTGATGAATTTCTACAATCCCAATCACTCAACAAGATAAAAACGTCCAATTTAGCTTTGTAATTAATGGATTGACTTTAATTAGACATGACCACCTTTCTAAGGTGACTAGATGTTTGTGTCTAATTTGTTTTTATGAATCACAATATTTAGACAAAGGTAACTTGTAAAAGTTGAATAGATATTTTCTAAGTAGAATAGATATTTGGATT
>CAZWPP010000028.1:0-13805 GCA_964635335.1 uncultured Erysipelothrix sp.
AAATGGATAACGACAAAATTATTATTATTGATGAAGAAGGAAAAGAAGTAGAAATGGAAGTACTGTTCACTTTTCAAAGTGATCAAACAAATAAACAATATGTTCTTTACTTCAATCCTGAAGATGAACAACAAGGAAACGTTTTTGTTTCTTCATACACAGAAGATGGCGATTTAGAACCAATTACTGATGAATCAGAATGGGAAATGATTGAAGAGGTTTTCAATACATTTGTTTCTGAACAAACAGATCACGACCATAAACATGACCATGATTGCAATTGTGGTCATAACCACGATCACAATCACGATCATGAATGCGAATGTGGTCATGACCATGAACACGATCATGAATGTAATTGTGGACATGATCATTAACTAATATGTTAAAAAAAATACTGCTAGTGTTGTTTGTTTTAATTGTTGCTGGAGCAGGAGCAGGTTATTTCTATTACACAGATCAACTTAAACCAGTAAGCAACGATCAGAAAGTTGAACTTTTTGTAGTGTCAAAAAACGAAGGGTTGAATCAAGTGATCGATACCCTTCAAGACCAAGGCTATATTAAGAATGCGATGCTTACAAAGTTTGTGGCAAAACAACTAAACTTCTCGAACACATATGCAGGAAAATTTCAAATCTCGAAATCAATGACACCTCAGGAGATTTTAGCGATTGTTACAAATAAGAGTAAAATCTATATAGAGTATTTTGACATTCAAATTTTACCAGGAAAATGGGCAAAGGATTATGCAGCAGAATTAGAGTCGAAAACTGGAATTCCTAAATCGGATATTCTAGCGAAGTGGAATGATTCTGAGTATTTAAATAAGCTTATCAATGATTATGAAGTATTAACAGAAGATATTTTAAACGACAAAACAGTTGTTAAGCTAGAAGGGTACTTTGCTCCTGAAACCTATAAAATTAATAAAGAACACAGCTCAATTGAAGAAATTACTAAGATAATTCTTGATCCGACAGAGAAATTTTATCATGCTAACAAAGAGTTGTTTGATAAAAACTCATTGAGTGTTCATGACATATTTAAATTAGCTTCAATGGTACAGTTTGAAGCAACCAGTAGACAAGCGCGTCCAGAGTTTGGGACTATGAGTGAACAACAACTAGTAGCTTCTGTGTTTTACAATCGATTAGCAATTAACATGAAATTACAAAGTAGTGTTACAGTTTGTTATGCACTCTATGATTTTAGTGATTGGCAAGAGTGCGAGAAGAACATTAATATTGATTCACTTTATAATACCTATCTTCATGCTGGACTACCGATTGGACCTGTGAGTAATCCAACGCAAAGTGCTTTGTCTGCGGTTCTAAATCCAGTAAAATCAGATTATTTCTACTTTGTAGCAGATGTATATAACAATACTGGAACCTATTTTTCAAAGACTTTTGCTGAACACGATCAATACGTTAGGGAATTTTTAGGTAGGTAAATTATGAAAAACGTTGTTATTATTGGTATAGCTGGTGGTAGTGCTTCTGGTAAAACTTTAATTGGTAAGCAATTAAAAAAAGCTTTCTCAAATGTATCCTCTTTTCAAATAATAAAAATGGATGATTACTATAAAGATCAAAAAGAAATGTCAATGGAAGAGCGATATGCAGTCAATTATGATCATCCTTTTGCTTTTGATATAGATTTATTAGTGAAACAATTAAAGATATTAAAAAACAGAGAACCAATTGAAAAACCACTTTACGATTATGTTACGTATACTCGTAAAGAAGAAACTGAAACAATTAATCCATCAGATGTTATTATTTTAGATGGATTGTTCTGTTTAGAAGATGAAAATATTCGTGAAATATTGGATATGAAGATTTTTGTTGATACACCAGCAGATGTCCGATTTATTCGACGCTTAATGCGCGATGTAAAAGAACGTGGTAGAACATTAGAATCAGTAGTAAACCAATACATGAATACTGTTCGTGTAATGCACGAGTTATTTGTAGAACCTTCGAAACGATATGCTGACATCATTGTTCCAGAAGGCGGTAAAAACAGAGTTGCTATCGATTTGTTGAAAACTAAAATTTCTAGCATACTCAATGAAGATGTGTTATAATCGACTCGCTAAAGGAGTTGTGATGTATGTCAAATAAAGTTGCGGTAACTAAAGATGGGTTACTTGAATTACAAAAAGAACTGGAGTATTTAATTCATACAGTTCGTAAAGAAGTCAAAGAAGAGTTACAAGCTGCTCGTGAACAAGGTGACTTATCAGAAAATGCTGATTATGATGCTGCGCGTGATCGTCAAGCAAAAATTGAAGCTCGAATTCGTGAATTGGAATCAATGTTGAATAACATTGAAATCATCAATGAAAAGAAAAAGAGTAAACGTGTTGGATTAGGTTCTATTGTTAAGATTAAAGAGCTAGATACTAGTGATGAAATTGAATACAGTATTGTAGGTTCAGTTGAAGCAGATCCACTAAACGGTAAACTATCGAACGTATCACCATTAGCATTAGCTATGATTGATAAAATGGCTGGTAATGTAGTTACAGTTCGTGTTGAAGCACCTTATGAAGTAGAGATAATATCTGTTAAATAGATGACTAATGTCATCTTTTTTTTAGGAAATAGCTAATATCCTCTCAATAAAAAGGAGGGGGGTTCTATGAAACTAACTTTACTCTTATTGTTTATTATTGCTTTCATCAGTGTTTCGCCACTTCAAAATATTGAAACATTAAATATGAATCAAGAGAAAGTAAAAGTTACTATACTTGGTGAAGTCGTTGAACCAAAAATTTTGGAATTACATCCCAAATCAAGCATAAAAGATGTACTAAAATTTGTCGAACCAACAAGTGAAGCTGATATTGCGCGACTGAACTTAAATGAAAGAATTAAAGATGATATGGTTATTACTCTCTTACCTAAGAAGAAAGATGAATGTATCTCTATCAATTATGCGACTTCAGAAGAACTACAGACTCTATCAGGTGTTGGTCCAAGCACTGCTCAAAAAATAATCGAATACCGAGAAGAGAATGGGCAATTTACGCTTATTGAGGATATTCTTGAAATAAAAGGTATTGGTGAATCAAAATTTGAAAAGATAAAAGATCAAGTATGTTTGTAGCGATTCATCTATTTTTATCAAGTATTCTTTACTTGTATAACACTAACTATTTTTGGATATTAGTTTGTCTTCAACTGTTTTTGATAGTTGTAGAAAAGAGGAAGAAGAATACTGTTGTCCTAGCTTTCCTAGTTTTACTCAGTATTAGAGTGAACTTTTTTCAAATTGAACCATTATTCAATCATCCATTTCTGGTGACTAAGATGACAAGTGAATCAACAACATTTCGTCAATGGGGACTCAACTTCATCTCAGAAGCTAACTCAGATCTTGTTGTTGGAGATATTGTTAGGATAGAAGGTACTTTTAAACCAACTCAAGTGAATCAAGAAAATGCATCTCTTCTAGTTAGTCATTATATAGGTAGAGTTAAAGCTGAATCAATTACAAAAGTAGGTCAATCAATTAAAACAAGATGGCTACACGTAAACACAAGAGATAGTGAGATTTCAAGAAAAGTGTTTTTAAATCATTCCGTTGCTAACGACAATGAACTATTAAATCTAGTAGTTTCAAGCGGTCTTATGCTTTCCGTATTCTATTCATTTCTAAAACGCATAACTGCTCTGTTTTTTGAGAAGAAAACAATGAACCACTTCTTGCTAATAGGTTTAACCATCGTTTTTGGAGTATCTTTTGGTATCATTCGTTTAATAATTAAAGAAGTTGTAAGCGCAACGAAAATTTCCCGTAAACAAGCACCACTTATTGAACTGGTTTTACTACTTCTTATTTATCCATTGGCAATATACACACTTGTCTTTTGGCTGATAGCGGTTTTTAAAATCCAAAATCTTTTATTCGAAAAAAAGCATCGGACAATCAAAAGAATACTTCTGATTACTACTTTGCAACTCATGATCAACTATAAAATCAATTTATTGACTACTGTATTTTTTGGATTCTTTCGCAGTACTAGTTTATTTGTGTTCATTCTAAGTTTAGCTGAGGTTGTGATGAATATCTCATTTCCTATCACAATGATTGAATCTATGCTGGCAATTGTAAATGATTTTTTTTCTAATCGTTTTGTAATTGTTGGTCAGATGAATATTGGAATTGGCTTATTAATAATGTTTGTCATAATAAAGGAGAAGAAAATTGAGAATCTGTTACTGACCGTTTCATTATTACTACTCGTTTACTACTTTAGTATTTATGGAAACGGAGGATATCGGGTAATCTATTTAGATGTAAAACAAGGAGATAGTACTTTATTGATAAGTCCTTACTTGAATGAAGTGTTCTTAATAGATACAGGAAAAGAAAGCGAATATTTTTCTTTACAAAAGGCGCTTAATCAATACGGAATTCAAAAAATAGATGGGATTATTATTACCCATTACGATAATGATCATAGTGGTAATCTAGAAAATATATTAATGGATTATCAAGTTAATCAAATTGTTGATCAAAAAAACTTAAGAGTTAAGACAAAGGATTTTAGTTTCAATTACTATTTAGATAAAGTATATTTTGACAGTGAAAATGACAATAGTCTAATCTTTGAAGTATTAATTAATGAATTCTCGTTTTTGTTCACAGGAGATGCTTCAAAAAAGTTAGAAAGACTATTGTTGCATGAAAACCCATCGTTAGATGTCTTTGTTCATAAATTAGGGCACCATGGTTCAAGAACCAGTACTGATGATTATTTCATAGGTAAAATCTTACCATCCTTTGTTGTCATATCGAGTGATCCAACTGCCTATGGACACCCGCATACAGAAGTCCTGCAAACTATCTTGAATTACAACATTAAAACTTTTGAAACTGCCAAACATCATCACATTGAGTTTAGATTAAATAAATTGTATAGCGCAATCTTTATTAAGAAACAAATCCTTTTTATAAAACGTTGATATGATATAATTGATTTGGTGATAATATGATATGGATGATAACCGCTAGTGATGACGGACAAATAGAATCGAAAATTAAAGAAATAAGACAAAAAAATAATCTTGAAGGTACATCTTTAAGGTATTTTGATGGTTCACGAGCAGATTTTCGCTTCGAAGAACTCATTGAAGAGATTACAACTGTTTCAATGTTTGAAGATAAAAAATTGATTCACATAAAGGAACTTCCCGGTTTATTTGCTAAAAGCAGTCTATCAGACTATAACCAAGAAACCATTATCAAAATCATTGAGAATGGTGATGAAGATACTTTTCTGGTCTTTTCATTAGTAAATAGAGAAGTTGATTCTCGTAAGAAGCTTGTTAAATCATTAAAAAAGCATGCCAATTGGATTGAATTAAAACAATTGAATGAAGTAGATATTAAATCGTTAATCCAAACATACAATAAGAAACTTAATCTTAATTTAAGTAGAATGTCAATTGAATATCTGCATCAGTATTGTCAAACAATTTCTCAAGTTAAACAAGCCTTTGACAAACTAAGCTTGGTAGATGATGTGGTTGATGAACAATTGATTTCTAAGCTAATTGTAGATTCGCGCAATGCAGTACTGTTTGATTTATCCGATTCCATTATTTCTAAAGATAATCGAGCAGTATATAAAACGTACGATGATTTGAAGCGCCAAACACTTCAACCCTCAGATGTAATGTATGTATTATCATCAAAAATTAGGTTAATCTATCAAATTCTTAGTTTAAAAGATACTGATTTAAACGAACAAGAGATAATTAAACAGTTGGGAATTTCTCCTAATTACTATTGGTTTCTAGCCAATAAACAGGTCCATCATTTCACAAAAAAGTCCGCTTTAAAAACCCTGTTTGATTTAGCGATTTTAGATCAAAAAATTAAGACATCACAAGTTGAAAAACAGTTAGGGTTTGAGATGTGGATGTTAGAATATTTGAGGTAGAAAGTTATGGAAGCAATTAAGGAATTATATAAAATTGGTTCAGGTCCTTCAAGCTCACATACCATTGCTCCACAAAGAGCAATGAAAATGTACATGGAAAGTAACAGTACTGCAAACAGGTTTGTAGTTGAGCTTTATGGATCATTGTCTTTAACTGGGAAAGGGCATTTTACAGATCATGCGATTAAGAAAGTTTGTGAACCTTTTACGTGTGATGTTGTTTTTAAGATTACTTGGCCATATGATTTTCCAAGTGGTCTGATTATTAAAGGTTATCATAATCAAGAACCTTTAGAAGAATGGGTTGTTTACTCATTGGGTGGGGGATCCATTAAGATACTAAACCATAACACTGATTTTCAAAAATCTATTTATAATGAAAAAAACTTAACCGAAATCAAAACATACTGTTTAGAAAATAACATTACTTACTATGATTATTGTTACCAAAATGAAAAAGGTCTTTATGAATATTTGGAAACAATGCTAGATGCGATGTTTTTAGCGATAAATAATGGCTTAAAAGCAGATGGTTTTTTGTTAGGTCCTTTGGATATGCCTCGAATCGCAAAAAAATTATATATAAATGCTAATCTTGCAGGAGTACCGAGTGATCAAAAAAACTCACAGCTATTAGTTAGTTATGCCTATGCCAACATGGAAGAAAACGGAACACTTGGAGAAGTCGTAACTGCTCCAACATGCGGTGCATCAGGAATTTTAGCGAGTTGTCTCTATCATTATCATTTCGATTTAGGCTATAGTAAAAAAGACTGTATTAATGCTTTAGCTACAGCAGGGGTATTTGGTAATGTAATTAAAACAAATGCAACTATCTCTGGAGCAATAGGGGGATGTCAAGCTGAAGTTGGTGCAGGATGTGCCATGGCAGCAGCGGCTATTTCTCAATTAATTGGTGGTAGTCTTGATGAAATTGAGTACGCAGCAGAAATTGCTATGGAACACCATTTAGGACTCACGTGTGATCCTGTGGGTGGTTATGCGATTATTCCGTGTATTGAACGAAATGGGGTGGCTAGTTTAAGGGCGCGAGATGCTGCTTACATGTCGAAATCGATTGTTAACATTAAGAAACCACGAGTGAGTTTTGATGATGTTGTGTATACTATGAACTATACAGGAGAAAAAATTGCTATTGAACTTAGAGAAACTTCTTTAGGAGGACTAGCAAATGTAATAAAAATAGGACATCAATGATGTCCTATTTTCTATAAAAAAACCTTCGTAAGAAGGTATTAAGCTAATTTATTAATTGATTTTGCTAAGCGAGCTTTTTCTCTAGAAGCAAAGTTTCTGTGATGAATATTACTTGTTACTGATTTATCTAACAAACTATTTGCTTTATTAAGAGCATTTAGAGCTGCTTCTTTATCATTCGCTTCAACAGCAGTAGTAACAGCTTTTAAAGCAGTTTTAAGTGCTGATCTTTGAGCTTTGTTTCTTTCAGCTCTTTTAGCATTAGTAATAACTCTCTTTTCTTGGTTTTTAATGTTTGGCATCTTCTACACCTCCTTTTATCAATCTACTGTGCAATTATAACAAAAACGTTTTCATTGTGCAATGTTAAAGTTCTTGAAAAGATGCTATAATATCGCAGGTGATAAGTATGATGAAATATAAAGTGATTTACATGGGAACTCCACATTTCGCAAAAGAGATTTTGGAAGAATTATTAAGTATTGAAGCGCTCGATATTGTTTGTGTGGTTACACAAAGTGATAAGAAAGTTGGACGCAAACAAATACTTCAATATTCAGCTGTTAAAACCAGTGCTCTTTACCATGAGTTAGCACTGCTTCAACCTTTGAAAATTATGGAAGCTTATGAAGATTTAAAACAATTCAAAGCAGATGTTATTATTACCTGTGCTTATGGACAGTTTTTACCAACAAAAATTTTAAACTTAACTAAACATGGCGTCATTAATATTCATGCTTCGTTACTACCTAAGTATCGAGGAGGAGCTCCAATGCAACATGCCATCATGAATGGGGAAAAAACTACGGGTATTTCATTAATGAAGTCGGTACTAGAAATGGACGCAGGACCAGTCTATGACACCATTTCAGTTCCAATTAATACTGAAGATACATTAGAAACATTAGAACCACGATTAATTGAAGCATCAAAAACCATTGTGCATTATAGTTTACTTAATATTTTAGATGGAAAAATAGAAGCGAAACCTCAAGATGATACCTTAGCTACTTTCGCAAAAACGATTCAAAAACAAGATGAAATCATTGATTTTAGTAAAGAAGGCATTACAATTTATAATCAAATTCGTGCTTTAAATCCGAATCCGTATGCTTATGCACTTTTAGACAACAAACGTGTAAAATTTGGTGAGACAATTTTTAAATATGTTATGCACAAAGAAGAGTATGGTAAAATATTAGAAATGAACAACAAGGCATTGGTGATTGCAGTTAAAAATGGTTGTTTATTTATTAGAGAACTTCAAGTTGAGGGAAAACAAATGATGAAAACTAATCAATTGGTCAATGGTTATAAAAAACTATGGGAAGGAAAACGATTTAACGATGAAAACAACTAGACAGCTTCTTTTACACTCACTAGTTATTGCTTTGGTCTGTGTAGTAACTATATCGTTGGTCGTTTCATTAGCACCTTTAGGTGTGAATGGGTTTTTCAATTTAGGTGATGTTGCCGTTATGTCGTTTGTAATTGTGCTAAATAAACCAGAGTTCGCGCTGACTAGCGGACTTGGCTCTGCCATGGCTGATTTATTAACTCCATACCAAATTTATGCACCATATACATTAGTGATTAAGACACTGCTGTATCTTATTGTTTATTTAACACTCAAGTTTTTAAAGAGACCCTCATTAAGAAGAACTTTACCATTTATTGTTGGTGGGCTATGGATTGCTATAGCATACGCTTTCACTGAAGTAGTACTTTATGGTTCCAGTGCTTTTATACCTAGCTTAGGGGCAAACGCAATTCAAGGATTTTCTGCAGCAATTGTCCTAATATTAATTTCACCAGCCATTGAGACTTTAAAAAGTCGCTTACACTTTATTCATTGAAAGAGGATTTTATGAATCAAAAAAATATAAGGAATTTTTCTATCATTGCACATATAGACCATGGAAAATCGACACTAGCTGACCGGTTATTGGAAGAAACACACACAGTACAAATGCGTGATATGAAAACACAGCTTCTTGATCAACTTGACTTAGAGCGAGAAAGAGGCATCACAATAAAACTTAACTTTGTACAAATGACATATCGAGCAGATGATGGACAGGACTATACACTTCATCTTATCGATACACCCGGACATGTTGACTTTACTTACGAGGTATCAAGAAGTTTAGCAGCTTGCGAAGGTGCAGTTTTAGTAGTGGATGCAGCACAAGGTGTCGAAGCACAAACACTAGCCAACGTTTATTTAGCATTAGAGAATGATCTAGAGATTATTCCTGTTATCAATAAAATTGATTTGCCATCCGCTCAAATTGATGTTGTAAAAGAAGAAATTGAAGATTTAATTGGATTAGATACTTCTCAAGCACCACTTATTTCTGCTAAAAACGCAATAAATATTCGTGATGTTTTAGAAGCAGTTGTAAAAAACGTTCCTGCACCAAAAGGAGATGTTAATGCCCCGTTAAAAGCACTTATTTTCGATTCAATTTATGATACATATCGTGGAGTTGTTTTATCAATTTGTGTAAAAGAAGGGTCTGTTAAAGTTAAAGATACCATCAAATTCATGAATACTGGTGCAGAATACGAAGTGATTGAAGTCGGAGTTCGTACCCCAAAAGAAGTAAAAAAAGATCAATTGGTTGCTGGAGAAGTTGGTTATTTAGCTGCTACAATCAAATCAATTGAAGATGTTCACGTTGGTGATACGATAACTAACAAAGATAATCCAGCTCATCAAGCGTTGGCTGGATATCGCCAACTGAATTCAATGGTTTATTGTGGACTCTATCCCATCGATTCAAAACAATATGGAGATTTAAGAGAAGGTTTAGAAAAACTAAAACTTAATGATGCTTCCTTAAAGTATGAACCAGAGACATCCCAGGCTTTAGGTTTTGGTTTTCGGTGTGGATTCTTAGGTTTATTGCATATGGATGTTGTTCAAGAACGCCTTGAAAGAGAAAACAATATAGATTTAATTGCCACTGCACCATCGGTTGTTTTCCATGCTTATTTAACCAATGGCACGATGGTGACAATTGATAATCCAACATTATTACCAGATGTTCAAAAGATAGACCATATCGAAGAACCTTTTGTTAAAGCCTCAATCATCGTACCTGGAGAATATGTTGGTGCAGTTATGGAACTTTGCCAAAAGAAACGTGGCCACTACAAGGATATGCAAGTTCTTGATAAAACACGTATGCAATTAGTTTATGAGATGCCTCTTGTTGAGATTGTTTTTGATTTCTTTGATAAACTAAAATCTCAAACCAGAGGGTATGCATCTTTTGATTATGAGCTTATCGAATATAGACCATCTCGCTTAGTAAAAATGGATATCCTATTAAATGGAGAAGTCGTGGATGCATTAACAACAATCGTACACCGTGATTTCGCTCAAGAAAGAGGTAGAATTATTGTTGAGAAATTAAAGAAGTTGATACCAAGACAACAATTTACGGTACCAATTCAAGCTGCAATCGGAGGAAAGATTATCGCTAGAGCAGATATGTCAGCTTTAAGAAAAAATGTCTTGGCTAAATGTTATGGTGGAGATATTACACGTAAGAAGAAACTGATTGAGAAACAAAAAGAAGGTAAAAAACGCATGAAATCAGTTGGGAATGTTGAAGTTCCTCAAGAAGCTTTCATGGCAGTACTATCAATGGATGATGAATAAGTTAGAAGCTATTTTTGATGTAATTCAGAACATGAGAGAACAATTTGGTTGGCAAGAGACAGATACTGTCGATTTTTTAAGACAATGTATTTTTGAAGAATCACAAGAACTCTTAAATGCATCAGATGTTCAAGAAATAAAACATGAATTAGCAGATGTATTAATGTATGCATTAACTTTAACCAAGATGCTCGATGTAGATGTTCTTGAAATTATTAAAGACAAAGCTGAAATAGTTTTGAAGAGAAATTATGATTAAGTCATTGTATATACATATTCCTTTTTGTAATGATATTTGTGGATATTGTGACTTTGTGCGTGTAGGATATAATGCAAAATTAAGTGATCTTTACTTAGTAGAACTAAGAAAGGATCTTTTAGCATTGTCTACGCAATATAAAACAATTTATTTAGGAGGGGGAACACCCTCTAGCTTAAGTGTTGAACAGTTTAGTTTTCTAATGGAATCAATGAAACACCTAAATGATATGGTTGAAGAGTTTACGATTGAAATAAATCCAGATTCGTTGACCATCGAAAAAGCTCGTTTTTACAAACAAGTGGGTATTAATCGAGTTTCATTGGGTGTACAAACAACAAACAATAAACTATTAAAAGAAATTGGTAGAACTCATACTTTTGAAGATGTGATAGAAAGTATTGATATCCTTAAGTCTGTTGGTATTACAAATATATCGATGGATTTGATTTATGGATTACCGACACAAACGATTGAAGATCTTGAAGTTGATCTTAATAAATTGATATCTCTTAATCCGACACATTTATCACTTTACTCTTTAACAATTGAGCCAAACTCTAAGTTTTCAAGAGCAGGAATAAAGGAAGTGTCCTCAGAGTTAGAAACGGACATGTACTTGTTAATTCAACAGAGATTAATAGAAAATGGTTTCATTCATTATGAGATTAGTAATTATTGTTTGCCTGGTTTTGAATCGAGTCATAACTTATCATACTGGCACTACGATGATTTTTTAGGTGTTGGAATTGGGGCTAGTTCGAAAGTGAATCATCGACGGTTTACGAATCATCAGAATATAAATGATTACATCCAAGGAAAAAGACTTCTTTCGGAGAATCTAGAGTTAACACAAGAAAATGAAATGTTTGAATACATTATGATGAATTTAAGATTAATTGACGGTATTGATTGCAGTCAATTTTTGAAGAGATTTCATGTCGATATCTATGATCGTTATCATAAAACAATTGATGAGTATGTTAATAAAAAACTGTTATTTTATAATAAAAAACGACTCTATGCCAATGACAAAGGTCGTTTAATGTTGAATGAAATATTAGTCGATTTTATTTAGCTTTTCTGTAGTAGTCGATAATTGATTGTGTTCCAAAATCTCCATAACCTTCTTCTAAGAGTTGTTCGTATTCTTCTAGAATAGCTTTAGAAATATTTAAAGTTAAATCGTTTTTTTCGTCTTGTCCTAAACGTAAGTCTTTGACAAAATGTTTAATAAAGAATCCTGCGCTACGGTCGTTTGCGACCATTTTAGGACCGTTATTGATTCCTTGCCAACTAGAAGCTGATCCATTGTTTATAACGTTTAAAACGTCATTTAAGGCAATATTCTTTGAATCAGCAAATGCTAATGCTTCAGCAACACCTACAATACTTCCGGCTATAGCCATTTGATTTGCTAGTTTTGTGTATTGACCATTTCCAGCTTCACCCATGTAGGTAACAGTATTACCTAACACCTCAAAAAGTTCAAGGATAGTGTCGAATTTATCTTTATCTCCACCAACCATAATTGATAAAGTAGCTTCTCTTGCGCCTCTATCTCCACCAGTAACAGGTGCATCGAGACTATACACATTCAGTTTCTTTGCTTCTAAATATATCTCTTTTGCTAACGTAGGACTTGATGTTGTCATGTCAACAACTATTGTTTCTTCTTTTACGTTATTTAAGATTCCTTCATTTCCTAAATATACTTCTCTAACATCTGAAGGAAATCCCACGATAGTAAAGACAACATCTGCATTCTCGACGCAATGTGCAATACTTTCAGATAATTGACAATTATCCTTCATATCTTCAATTTTTGATAAGGTTCTGTTGTAAACAGTTACCTCATGACCTTTCTTAGCTAAATGAAGTGCCATTGGTTTGCCCATAACACCAGTACCTATCCATGCTATTTTCATTGTATTTATTACCTCCTTATTCATTATAGCAAATTGTTCAACAATAAGTTGCACCTTTAGGACTTTTATGGTATATTAATTAAGCTTTGAAACTAGGTTATTTGATCTCCAACTTATATCGTGGTTTCTTAGGACAAAACAGAAAAGGAGATAAACATGTTAAGTCAAAATGAAAAACAAGCAATTATGAAGAAGTATGCTCGTACAGAAGGGGATACAGGTTCACCTGAAGTACAAATTGCTGTACTTACAGAAAAAATCGTTCGTTTAACTGAACACTTAAAGATTAACAAAAAGGATTTTCATTCATTGAGAGGTTTACACATGATGGTTGGACAACGTCGTCGTTTATTAAACTACTTAATGAAAAAAGATGTTAACCGTTATCGTGATCTTGTAACAAACTTAGGAATTAGAAAGTAATTCATGAAAGGAGCAATAACACATTTGCTCCTTTTTTAATGCATAAATATGTGATAGAATGATAAAGTATATTAAGGAGAAAAAAATGTCAAAACAAGTGTTTGAGTTCGATTTCTGCGGACGAAATTTAGTAGTCGAAACTAATGAAATCGCAAAACAGGCCGGGGGGTCCGTTCTAGTACGTTATGAAGATACTGTTATTCTTTCTGCAGCAACAGCAAGTAAAGTTGCGAAAGATATCGATTTCTTTCCATTAACGGTTACGTTTGAAGAAAAATTATATTCAGTAGGTAAAATTCCGGGAGGATTTTTACGTCGAGAAGGAAGACCAAGTGAGCATGCTACACT
>CAZWPP010000029.1:0-9250 GCA_964635335.1 uncultured Erysipelothrix sp.
GTGGCGAACCACTCCCTTGTTTACTATATGCGAGCATTATAACACATTTTTATCAATTATAAAAGAAAATAATATTTGTTTTTTAAAGGATTAACATTTTTTTCAAGTTTTTATAAGAAATTTCAAACACTATTATCTAAAATATGATATTTCTGACTATTTAGCTATATAAACGAAAGATTTCTTTGAGATTGTTTTTCAAGATATGTACTGTTTAGACTCTACATATGTATTATTATAATAAATATTTCTTACGAATTTACACTAGAATTTCACTACTTTAACTATCTCTTAAGCCTTTCTCACCTATAATTGTTGATAGTTGTTATAATCACCTGGCAGAATACTAAAACCAAAATATATTGGAGGTAATGTGTTGTAAGATTGTTACTAGTAAACGTTATCATTAAGTTTTATGTATTTTTTAGTTTGACATTCAAAGCTTATGATGTATACTTGTTATTAGTTTGAACATCAAACTATCAAAGGAGAAACATATGTTAGAACAAGTAAAACAAGTATTAATCAACGCTTTGAATATTGACGAAGCATTAATAACCCCTCAAGCAACCCTATCTGATGATTTAATGATTGATTCCCTTTCAGCTGTTGAACTAGCTTTAGAATTAGAGAGTACGTTCGATATTAGAATTGAAGATGAAGAGTTGGCAAAACTAAAAACGGTTCAAGATATCTTGGATTTAGTTGCCAACAAACTATCCTAAAGCTAAGAGTCTTAGCTTTTTTAATAACAGTATGGATATTAATAAGATTAACGAGTTGATTACTCTATTTGAACAAAGCTCATTATCAAGTTTAAGTATCAAAGAAGAGCAATCAACCATAAAACTGAAAAAAGAATCAAGTCTCATCGTTACAAAAACTAAAGAAATTCCAGAACAATTTATTGAATCAATCAACATCGATCATCAAATTAATAGCCCAATTGTTGGAACCTTTTATCGCGCTCCATCTCCAGAAAGTCCAAATTTTATAGAAATAGGAAGTCAGATTGAAGTTGGTGAGGTTCTTTGTGTCATTGAATCAATGAAAACAATGAATGAAATAACTAGTGATAAAAAAGGTATCATTACGCATATTCATAAACTTAATGGAGAAATGGTAGAGTACAATGAACCCCTTTTCAGTATCAAGCAATGATTAGAAAAATTTTAATTGCGAATCGTGGGGAAATCCCTCTACGGATTATGCGAACCTGTAAAGAAATGGGCATTGACACCGTTACTGTTTACTCAACAGCAGACAAAGATAACTTACACGTTCAACTGTCCTCACATTCAATTTGTATTGGATCAGCTAAATCAAGTGATTCTTATTTAAATAAAGACGCCATCATACAAGCAGCTCTTTTAACCAACTGTGATGCCATTCATCCGGGATTTGGATTTCTTAGCGAAAATGCTGAATTCGCACGAAAAGTGCAAGAACATCAACTCATTTTTATCGGTCCAAACCCAGACATCATAGAAAAAATGGGAGACAAAATTGAAGCTCGCAAGACTATGGCTCAAGCAGGTGTTACCATCTTACCTGGTTCTACCGATGAATTAAAATCTATCGAACAAACAACAACAATTGTCAAAGAAATCGGATTACCTATTATCCTAAAAGCAGCTGCTGGGGGTGGAGGCCGCGGGATGAGAGTTGTAAGAGAAATTCATGAGCTAGAAAAAGCTTTTATTGCCTGTAAACAAGAAGCTAAAGATTATTTTGGTGATGAACGAATCTATTGTGAACGGTTGTTTGAGAAAGTTAAACATATCGAAGTTCAATTAGTTTGTGATCAGCATAAAAATATTGTTCATTTATTTGAAAGAGATTGTTCGATGCAACGCCGCAATCAAAAACTCATTGAAGAGGCCCCCTGCTATATCTTAGAAGACAATGTACGTCAAAGAATTCTTGACGATGCAATCAAAGCTGCTAAAGCGGTTAATTATGATAATGTTGGTACAATTGAATTTTTGCTTGATATAGATAATAATCACTATTTCATGGAAATGAATACTCGTCTTCAAGTGGAACACCCTATTACCGAAATGATCACCAATCAAGACATCGTAAAACATCAAATCCGAAGTGCAGCTAACCAAGTACTCAATATTAAACAAGAAGACATCAAACGAAATGGCTATGCTTTAGAATGTCGAATCAATGCTGAAGACATTTATCAACAGTTCAGAGGAACAGCTGGAACCATCAAGTTCTTAAACTTACCTCAAGGCAAAGACCTCCGATTAGAAGGTGCCATATATAATGGTTACACCATAACCCCCTTTTATGATTCAATGTTGTTGAAAATCATCACTTTTGGTCAAAGTCGCTTACAATGCATCAAAAAAATGCGATTTGCTTTAGAAGAACTCATTATTGATGGTATTAAATCCAATGAAGAATTTCATTATTTTGTCTTGCATCATCCTAAATTTGTTGAAGGAAAATATGACACTGGTTTTGTTGATGTCTTTGTAAAGGAGCTAAAAAATCCCAATGAATTCATTTAAAGACCGAAAAGACAAAATTAATCTATACCAACGATTAAGAAAAGTATTATTCACCAAAGATAAACCATTAGAATCAAAAGCTTGTCCACAATGCAACAGTAAAATTGTTTTGCAACAACTAATTGAAAATGATTATACGTGTACTCATTGTAACTATCTCTTAGTTATGCCAAGCAATCATCGAATCATAAGTCTAGTTGATTTGAATAGTTTTAAAGAGATTGACAAGAGAATGAAAACCAATCATGGTCAGATGTTTGAAGGCTATCAAAACAAACTTGATAAAGCTATGAAACAATCCCACTTAAACGAAGCTTATGTCTATGGAAGTGCAAAAGTAAATCAACATAAACTCATTCTAGGAGTTATGGACGCTCAATTTATGATGGGTTCCATGGGTTATGTCGTGGGAGAAAAGATCACCCGTTCTATTGAACTTGCAACAAAGATGAAAGTGCCTTTTGTGATTGTTACGGCTTCAGGTGGAGCCAGAATGCAAGAAGGTATTTTATCATTAGTTCAAATGTCAAAAACAACCAATGCTCTGGCTCACCACTCAGAAAAAGGATTACTTAGCATCAGTATACTAACTAATCCAACCACCGGAGGTGTTAGCGCTAGCTTCGCTATGACATGTGACATTGTCTTAGCCGAACCAAAGGCAACCATTGGTTTTGCAGGCAAACGAGTGATTGCACAAACCATTAATGAAGCGTTACCTGAAGATTTTCAATCCTCAGAATCACAATTAGAGCATGGCTTTATAGACAGAATCGTCCCACGTCATATGATACGTGAGGACCTATCTTTGTTGTTAGCACTTCATACAGGAGAACAGTTATGAATCTACATCAGATTTTACAACAAACCAAAGAACTTCATGCCCAGCTTTTACTCAGCGATGAGATTGATGAACGGTTAGCACTTACTAATCAAATTAATCAGTTGTACCAATTTGCCTACGATAACATGACTGCTAATGATCGCTTAATTCTCGCTCGACATCCCCATCGTCCAAAAGCAGCACAATATATCAGTGCTTTGTTTAAAAACTTTTATGAACTTAAAGGTGATCGTTACTTTCGAGATGACCCCACACTTCTAGCAGGTATTGCATTCTTTAACAATCAACCTGTTACCATTCTAGCTCAAAACAAAGGAACCACTATTGAAGAAAAGAAAGCTTGCAACTTTGGAATGATGCATCCTGAAGGATATCAGAAAGCTATTCGCTTAGCAAAGCAAGCAGAAAAGTTTAATCGCCCAATTATCACTTTCATTGATACAGCTGGGGCATATCCAGGAATTGGTGCTGAAGAAAGAGGTCAAGGTCACGCTATTGGTCAATGTTTAATGATTTTTTCACAATTAAAAGTACCCATTATATCCATAGTGATTGGTGAAGGTGGCTCTGGAGGTGCGTTGGCTCTATCAGTAGGTGATCGACTTATTATGCTTGAAAATTCGGTTTATTCAATTTTAAGTCCAGAAGGATTTGCAGCTATCTTGTACAAAGATGAGAACAAGGTTGCTGAAGTTACTGAAAAAATGAGGATAACAGCCAATGATTTATATGATGATAAAATAATCGATCACATCATCAAAGAACCAGTTAACACAATCTTTGAAAACTTTGATATGGTCGTGCACCAACTTAAAGAATATTTAGAAGCAGAACTCCACAATTTAAAGAAGTTGAGAACTAAGAAATTACTTGCTAAGAGACAACAACGATTACGAAACTGGGGAGGACACAAATGAGTGCTAAAATAATTGGGATTGGTTATGCACTCCCTGATACTGTAGTAACTAACGATGATCTATCCAAGATTATGGACACAAATGATGAATGGATCACTAGTCGAACGGGCATTAGACAACGATACTTTTCAACAGATGAAAACACTTCTGATTTAGCGACTCGTGCTGCTCAAAAAGCAATCGAAAACTCAACCATTGATCCACAGACAATAGATCTAATAATTGTTGCAACCTTCACTCCAGATCACTTTACACCCAGTGTTGCAAGCATCATTCAAAAGAATCTAAATTTAACACACAATCTCATGGCTTTTGATGTAAATGGTGCCTGTAGTGGTTTTGTAATTGCTCTAGAAGTGGCTTTAGGATTATTAAAAACTCATCAAAGGTGCTTATTAATTGGAGCTGAAGTTATTTCCAAAATTCTTGATTTAGAAGATCGCTCAACCTCTATTTTATTTGGTGATGGTGCTGCTGCTATACTTTTAGAATACGATGAATCTAGAAAAATAACAATTATCAATCGAGCTTATCCTGATACCAATGATGTATTGATTGCTCCTTCTGTAGCATTACTCAATCATGATTTAAATCGTCAAGTCTTATCAATGAAGGGATCGGAAGTATATCGATTTGCTGTTAAGGTAGTTTCGGATGTCATCTTAGAAATGAATGATCAGAGAGTTGATCTGATTATCTTACATCAAGCTAATCAACGAATTATTACCCATGTCGCCAAAACTCTTAATATTCCAATTGAAAAATTCTATATGAATCTTGATCAAGTTGGTAATACTTCTGCTGCTTCAATTCCTTTAGCCATAGCCATGGCAATGGAAGAAAAGAAGCTCAAGAAAAGTGATCGAATCCTGTGTATTGGATTTGGTGCTGGACTTACAATGGGTGCTGCGATACTAGAAATATAAAAGGAGCAATTTATGCACATTAATCATTTATTAAATATCAAATATCCAATCTTTCAAGGTGCAATGGCCAACATTGCGACCGCTGAATTTGCTGCAGCAGTTGCTGAAGCTGGAGGATTTGGTGTCATCGCAACAGGATCCATGACAGCTGAAATGGCTAGAGAAGAGATTCTTAAATGTAAAAAACTGACTGATAAACCGTTTGGTGTCAATATAATGCTCATGAATCCTCATACAGCAAGCATTGTTGATATCATATGTGAACTTAAACCCGCTCTAGTGACAACTGGAGCGGGAAACCCTGCTATTTATATGCCAAGACTCAAAGCAGCAGGAATTAAAGTCTTTCCAATTGTTCCAACGGTTGCTTTAGCTTTACGAATGCAACAATACGGTGCTGATGGCATTATTGCTGAAGGAACCGAAGCAGGTGGTCATGTTGGAGAGCTAACAACCTTGGCTTTGATACCCCAAGTTGTTGATGCTGTAGACATTCCGGTCATTGCTGCTGGAGGGATTGCAGATAGTCGTGGGTATGTCGCAGCTTTTGCACTAGGTGCCAAAGGAGTTCAACTAGGAACCACCTTATTAGCATCCACAGAGTGTCCGATTCATGAAAATTACAAACTTGCTGTTGTGAAAGCAAAAGACACGGATACTATTGTTACGGGTCGAAGCTCAAAAGCACCAGTAAGAAGCTATAAGAATTCCATGACTCAACTCTATTCAAAACTAGAGCAAGAAAATGTTTCGCGTGAAGATCTTGAAAAGCTAACTCTTGGTTCCTTAAGAAAAGCGGTTATTGATGGGGATACTCAAAACGGTTCACTTATGATGGGTCAAATTGCAGGTCTAGTTAAAGAAATCAAACCACTTCGTCAAATCTTCTTAGAAATGGTCACTGGCGCAAAGCCACTATTGGAAAAACTAAATGATGAACATCAATGACTGTAAACTCATTCAAGGTGGAATGGGAATTGGTGTTAGTTTGGGAAGCTTAGCAGGCTCTGTCATGAAAGAAAACTGCATGGGTGTCATTAGTTTCGCTCAACCTGGTTATAACCAGCCTGATTTCTGGACCAATACCTTTGAAGCAAATCAGCGACAATTACATCTTGAAGTACAAAAAGCTCGTGAACTTTCTAATAACAAGGGGCTTTTAGGAGTCAATATCATGGTAGCTGGAAACAATTATGAACAGTATGTCAAATTAGCTAATGTTCTAAAGGTTGATGCCATTATCTCTGGGGCTGGTTTGCCTTTACAACTCCCTGAATTCGTATCACCCGATATATTAATAGCCCCTATTGTATCTAGTAAAAAAGCTTTTGATCTAATCGTCAAAGTTTGGCAAAAACGGTATCAAAGAACCCCCGATTTTGTGGTTGTTGAAGGTCCAAAGGCTGGTGGTCATCTAGGATTTGAATTAGAACATTTAAGAAGCGATACTACTCAATCGCTCAAAGAGATTGTAAAAGAAGTGAAAGAATCTATAAAAGGATTGAATCAAACGATACCAATTTATGCAGCAGGCGGAATTATGAATCATCAAGATGTCTTCGATATCCAAGAAGCTGGAGCACATGGAGTTCAAGTGGCAAGTCGTTTCATTGTTACCTACGAGTGTGACGCTCACCAAAACTTTAAAGAAGCAATTCTAAGAGCAAATAAACAGGACATTCGTTTTGTTAAATCCCCTTCGGGTTATCCTGGTCGAGGACTGAATACACCCTTTGTTTCAAAGATGATGGAACGTGATCACAATCTTTTCATTAAACGCTGTGTTGATTGTTTAAAAGTCTGCAATCCACAGGACACAATTTACTGTATCACTCAAGCACTAATTAATGCAGTTCAAGGAAATGTAAATCAAGGACTAGTTTTTGCTGGAGAAAGAGCTCATGAGTTAACTACTATGAGTAGTGTTAAAGAGGTGATTGATGATTTGTTAGGGAGATGTCAATTATGAAAACAGCTTTTGTTTTTGCTGGTCAATCCGCTCAAAAACCTAAAATGGGTCAAGAATTTTTCAATCTGCATCCAACAGCGTATCCAGAGCTTGAAGACTTAATCTTAAATGGAACACTAGAACAACTCAACCAAACCAACAACACTCAAAAAGCGATAGCTTTAACCTCAATGGTCATCACAAAAGAAGTCCTTAAAACAATTCAACCAGATGTCGTCTATGGGCTTAGTCTTGGGGAATACTCTGCTCTTTGGGCTTCAGGTGTTCTAAGTGATACCGATTTTTTAGAAATTGTGGAGATGCGTGGTAATTTAATGCATCAGGTATTATCTCAAACAGACTCCAGTATGATGGCAGTTCTATTTGATGACAGTCAACTGATTAGACAATTGTGTGACAAACATGGATGTTGGGTATCCAATCTCAATGCCCCGAATCAAATTGTTGTTTGTGGTTTAACCCAAAAGCTTGAACACTTAAATGCGAAGATGAAAGAAAATAAGATTCGTACCATCCCTTTAAGAGTTAGTGGTGCCTTTCATTCTCCTCTACTAGAAGATGCTTCTAAAACACTCAACGAATTCCTAAGAACAAAAACCTTTAGTCCACAACAAATTCCAGTCCTGTTTAATGTAACTGGAACTACTCTTTGCGATGAAGAAGTCATTGAAGGATTGACTAAGCAGCTCTACAGTACAGTCGATTTTGTGTCTTGTACGAAAAACGCCTATCGGATGGGGGTTAGGCGATTTATTGAAATTGGTCCTGGGACTACGAATGCTTCTTTAATTAAGAAAATTGTGGATCATTGTGATGTCATCAGTATTAACACCCTTCAGGATTTGGAGAAAATTATATGAAAAAAGTTGCCTTAATCACTGGTGCAGCCAAAGGAATCGGTAGAGAAATCGCTCTTGTTTTAGACCAAGCTGGTTATCAGATTGCGATTAACTACCATGGTTCAGCCCAAAAAGCTCATTCGCTTCAAGAGGCATTAGCCAATTTTAGTCAGTGTTATCAAACCGATGTTAGTGATTTTGATGCAGTCTTACAGATGATCAATCAGGTTCATCAGGATTTTGGACAAATCGATGTCTTAATTAATAACTCTGGTATTACAAAAGACAATCTACTTCTACGAATGAGTCCTGAAGATTTCAATCAAGTAATGTCCATCAATCTAGGGGGAACTTTTAATACGATAAAAGCAATCACACCAATCCTGATGAGACAGAAATCTGGTGTTATTATTAATGTTTCATCGGTTATTGGGATTATGGGTAATATTGGACAAGCAAATTATGCTGCAAGTAAAGCAGCTATCATCGGTTTAACCAAATCCGTAGCAAAAGAACTTGCTAGTCGCAATATTCGATGCAATGCGATTGCTCCTGGATTTATTGAGAGTGATATGAGCAATGCTATAGAAACTGTAGCCAAAGAAAAAATAATCGCCAATATTCCTCTTAGACGATTGGGCTCCCCTTCTGATGTTGCACACGCAGTAAAATTTTTAGTTAGTGAACAAGCAAGCTACATTACTGGACAAACGCTAGTAATCGATGGAGGATTAATGAATGGATAAAAGAAGAGTAGTCGTGACATCTATGGGAGCAGTCAGTCCAATTGGTAACAACATCCAGGATATGTGGCAAAGTATCCTTGATTTACAATCGGGTATTGATGAAATAACTGCCTTTGATACCACAGATTTTAAAGTATCGCTAGCTGCAGAAGTGAAGAATCTAGATTTTGAGAAGTATCTCGATAAAAGAGAGTTAAAATTTAACGATCGTTTTGTTCAGTTTGCTAGAATTGCAGCGATCCAAGCCATGAAAGATGTTGCTTTCTTTAACAACCAGAGAGTCGGTGTTATTTTAGGTTCAGGAATAGGTGGAATAGAAAGCATCAGCAATGCTCAAAATAATTTGGTTGATCGTGGACCAACCCGTGTTTCCCCATTCTTTATTCCAATGTCCTTGATTAATTTAGCAGCTGGACAAGTAGCGATAGATCACAACTTGAAAGGAAGTTGCATGTCAGTAGTAACTGCTTGTGCAGCCGCAACT
>CAZWPP010000029.1:9260-10203 GCA_964635335.1 uncultured Erysipelothrix sp.
TTCAATTGGTGAGGCATACCGCAAGATTAAGTACAATCAACTTGATGCTTGTTTAGCGGGTGGTGCAGAAGCAAGTATTACCCCATTAGCAGTAGCAGGATTCATGCAAATGAAGGCTCTTAGTACCTCTACAGACAAGAATTATGCCAGTATTCCTTTTGATAAAAATCGCAATGGATTTGTGATGGGTGAAGGAGCAGGTATCTTAGTTTTAGAAGAATTAGAACACGCTCTAAAAAGAAAAGCACAAATCTTAGCAGAAATTGTTGGTTATGGGGCTACGTGTGATGCTCATCACATCACTGCTCCAATCGAAGATGGTTCTGGGGCTACGATGGCAATGAAATTAGCTTTAGAGGATGCTTGTTTAAACCCAGAAGCGATTGATTACATTAATGCTCATGGAACATCGACACCTCTCAATGACAAAACAGAAACACTTGCTATTAAATCACTATTTAAATCAGAAAATATAATTGTTTCATCTACCAAATCATTTACAGGTCATTTGCTAGGAGCCTCTGGAGCCATAGAAGCAATACTGAGTATTCTTTCTATCCAACATAACTTAGTTTGTGCGACATTAAATACCCAACAACAAGATGAGGAGTGTGACTTGAATATTTCCAAAAATGTTAACACTCCAAAAGAACTAACATATGTTATGAGTAACTCATTAGGTTTTGGAGGTCACAATGCCTCAATTATTTTTAAGAAATGGAAAGGATAAAGCTATGATTTACAATAGTGATCAAATTAAAGAGATTATTCCTCATCGTTATCCACTGTTATTAGTTGATCAAATCATCGAAATAAATAACACTAAAATTGTCGGACTTAAAGCGGTTAGTGTTAATGAACCCTTCTTTTCGGGTCATTTTCCAGCTAAAGCTGTCATGCCAGGTGCTCTAATTGTTGAAGCCTGTGCTCAGGTAGGTGCTGT
>CAZWPP010000029.1:10213-11953 GCA_964635335.1 uncultured Erysipelothrix sp.
TTGGCCCAGACAGGAGCTGTTCTTCTTCTTTCAAAAGAAGAAAACAAAGGAAAACTTGCTTATTTTGCTGGAATCAATAAGGTTCGCTTCAAACGACAAGTTATTCCTGGAAATACCCTAAGAATGGAAGTAGAACTAACTTCTCTTAAAATGAATATAGGAATTGCTTCAATCAAAGTAAGTTGTGAAGGCAATGTAGTATGTTTTGGAGAGATTATGTTTGGAATTGGATCATGATTTCGATAGGATGTGACATCGAAGAAATTGCTCGAATTTCTAAAATAAATGTTAATCATCGTTTAGCATACAGAATCCTTGGTGAATTTGAATTAGAACTGTATAAACGCTTTAATTCTTCACGACAAACAGAATTTTTAGCGGGACGTTTTTGTGCGAAAGAATCGATTGTTAAGGCCCTTAAACAAACCATCACAATGAAACACATCGATTTAATACTCAATAATGGTGAATTTACGACTCAAATAAACAACTATACTGTTCAAGTGTCAATATCTCATACGAAACAACATGCTATGGCGATGGTAATTGCTTATGAAACTACTTAAAACCATTGGGTTTCTGCCTTTGAGTTATTTAGACTCTTTTCGTTCTAAGAATAAGGATTTGTTTTTTCGCTATCAAAGAGCTCAACTGTGGTCAACAAAGCTTTTATCATCTCTGAATTACTCATTAGAAGTGATAAATCCAATTCAAGCTAACGAAACATATTTCTTGGTGTGTAATCACCAAAGTACTTTTGATCCATTGATGATTGTAGCATCGTATCCTAACCCATTGACATTTATTTCAAAGATTGAAAACAAAAAAATACCAATCATCAACCGTTGGGCTAACAACCTTGAAATCATCTATTTTGATCGGCAATCTCGAGAAGGTAATATTAGTATGCTTAGGCAAGCTACAAATAAGCTGAAACAAAACCAATCGGTCCTTATATTCCCTGAAGGAACACGTTCTAAATCAAAAACCTTGTCGTTGTTAAAAGCTGGTGCATTACAACCTGCCAAGCTTGCGAACAAACCAATATGTGTCGTTACCCTTATCAACTCTTATGAATTCGACATAAAACATAAAGGTCATGATGTTATGAAAATTGTTTATGGACCAATTTTGGATGCATCGATATTTAAAGAAAAAAGTTATGAGGAAATCATTGAAGTGATTACACAGCAGATGCAACACAATCTTGATTTTTATCGGTAAGATAACTGTAAAGCTAAAAAAATGTTAACTATAAAAGAAACATCCAACTATCACTAATGTGTTAATTTTGGATGTTTTTTCATTTTTAATTAAACTAGTGTTGTAATTACATCTTAAAGAAAAATACCGCTTTACTACCAATAATCCTTGATGTTTTTCTAAATCCAACTTTCTTCACAAGAGTATACAGTGATTGAATCAAAGCATTCGACGCATAGTTCAGTAAAATTAGTGGTCCATACAACGCTTCAAAGATATCTTCTCTTTGTTCGGGTTTTAATGCACCGACTAAAATTATGGCTGAAAAATATAGCGTACTAATTCGACATAAAAACATATACTTCTCGTAAATTGTAAAGTTATAGTCACCAACATGATCTACCCAGTACTGCGAAACATAGACTCTATCTTGAACATTCTTTTTTGAAATATCCCTGGTAATCTGGCCTTCACGTTTTTTAAGATAGCGAATAAAAGGATCACTAAAAGTAATTGCAGATTGAGCCTTAAGTAAAG
>CAZWPP010000029.1:12053-13396 GCA_964635335.1 uncultured Erysipelothrix sp.
TCCCACGTCAATAAACATAGTTCACAAGGATTTACTTCTAAAAAATCATTCAGTTCTAATAATCTATTTTCAATAATCGTATCATCTGAGTCTAAAAATAGGATATACTCCCCTTTTGCTAGACTAACACCTATATTTCTTGTGGCACTTAGTCCTTTGTTTTCTTGTTCAAAAAATCTAAACTGAGGTTTGTCATTGATAAATTCTTTAATGAGTTCTGCTGAACTATCTTTACTACCATCGTTAATAACAATCACTTCATAATCTGAAAAAGGTTGCTGATAAATTGAGTTTAAACAACCCACAACAAAACTTTCTACATTATACACCGGAACAATAATTGAAAACTTCATGGTATCCTCCTAAAAAAGTGATAACTGATTGGTTTCAGACAAACCATCAAGAGCCTTTAATTGCTTAAGTTCTTGGATGGCTGCTGAATTAACTTGAGCTCGTTTCGATAAATCTTCAATCGATAAAAAATCATTCAACTCACGTTCTATAACGATATTCTCTGCTATTGAATTACCTAATCGCTCAACAGCATTGAAAGGAATCATCAAGTTTTTCTTTATCTCTGGATCTGGCCAAAACCTTGTAGCAGGTGATTTATGAATTGATAGAGGTGTAAAATCATACCCCCTTAAAACCATTTCTAGTGCTACCTCTAAAGTAGTTAATAACCCTATTTCTTTAGCACTAGCTTTAACTTCAGGATCATAACTATCTTTACGAGTCTTTATATCATTGATTTTTGCTAAGATAACATCTGCTCCTCCACACATAACCTCAATATCAAAATGGGTACAGCGTAGTGAGAAAAACTGAGCATAAAACGCTAATGGCATATGAACTTTAAACCATGCAACCCTAAATCCCATCATCGTATAAGCAACAGCGTGTGCTTTTGGAAAGAGGTACTTGATTTTCTCAGCTGAATCAATATACCAGTCTTGTACACCAACTTTTTGCATTTCCTCTATCCAATCTGGTTTTAACCCTTTCCCCTTACGAACCGATTCCATAATTGTAAAGGCTAGTTTAGGTTTTAAACCTTTATGTGATAAGAAAGTCATAATATCATCTCGACAACTAATAACATCATCAAGGGTTAATCCATCTAGAATAATAGCTTGAGCATTACTTAACCATACATCAGTACCATGGGAAAGTCCAGATATTCTAACTAAGTCAGAAAACTTGTTCGGTTTTGTATCATCCAGCATGCTTCTTACAAAACTTGTTCCAAACTCTGGCAAACCCACTGCTCCGTTTTTATCCAGAGCTCTACGTTCATCAATCATCAGTGCAGATGTCGAGGTAAATAACGATAATGTTTTTGG
>CAZWPP010000030.1:0-13383 GCA_964635335.1 uncultured Erysipelothrix sp.
TTCATATACCAGCTAAAACTTTTTTTATTCGGTACCATTAGTCTAGGTCAGTACCGACACACTTTCTTTATTTATCTTCGGTTGGTTGTTCGATTGGTTTTGGTTTCTCAATCAACTTTTCATTAATAATTTGTTGTACCTTTAACTCAGATAACTCTCTTAACTTGTTGCCTAACTTAACCTCAACAGTTTCTACAATTTCATTACCATTGTTATCCAATGCCTTTATAATTGCCTTCTTGTCATCCATTTCTACTATATACACCTTCAACTTTCCATCAATTTCATAATTTTCATCTTCAATCAAAATAGTCTTAGTTTTCTTAATAAACACTGGCATTTTGGTATCAACCACCTTTAAGTAGTACTCAATAATTGAGCCATCTTTTTTTTGAATTTGATAGGAGTGAACTCCTAGTTTCAGTGGATTGTATTGATTATTAATTACTTTCCCAAATTCTTCTATTGTCACTGCCTTATCGAACGGTGTTCCATATTCAACAATTTTTATTTCACTGCTTTTAGTCACCGATTGACAACCACTACTCATTAATAGGACAAGAATCATTAAAACCATCAACTTCTTCATAGGATCCTCCTTTCTATTATCATTATACTCAACTATTAGACAAAACAGAGTGACACTTCTGTCACTCTGTTATCAATTGTTATTGTTCTTCTCTTCTCTTACGAGTAATCATGTAGAGTCCACCAGCAATTGTTAATAAACCAATACTCATGAAAATAGCAGTTGATTCAGAACCTGTATCCGGTAGCTCAGGTTTTGCGTCTTGACTACCAACAAGCCAGGTTGAGAAATGATCTGTTTCAAAAGTTACTTGTCCATTTGCTACTGATGAAACAACTTTTTCAAGTTTGCCATTATTGTCATAGAAGACACTCGCTGTAGTTACACCACTTGCCAACTTGATTGACACAAACACAGTATTGTTAGGTTGAATGCGAACATTATCTTTAGTGAGATAGATTTCATAAGCAACACCAGTATATCCTGCATAAGTCTTATCAAGTTTGTTTACTACTAGGACTGACCCAAATGGGATAGCTCCTACTGGTCCAGATACAGTAACATCTCCACTAATTAGTGATGATGGACCTACTGGAGGCTTCACAGGATCAATCGGTACTGGAGTTAATCCAGTTAAAGCACCAGTTAGAAGTGCAAGTGCTGCTTCAATTTCTGCTTCTGTTGGATTTTCTTTTGCAAGAACGGCTTCAGCTGCTGCGATAGCATCTACAAGCGCCTTCACAGAAGCTTCAGTCATTCCAACTGTAATCGTTGCTTTTGCTTCAACCAGTTTAGCTTTTAATGCAGTAGTATCAACTTTAACTAATCCAGCAAGGGCACTCGTTAATGTTGCAAGTGCAGCATCCAGTTCTTCTTGAGTTGGATATTGCTTATCAAGAACAGTTTCAGCTGCTTCAATAGCATCAACAAGAGCTTTCACAGAAGCTTCAGTCATTCCAGCAGTACTTGCTAATTTCGCTTCAGCAAGCTTAGTTTCTAAAGCAGTTCTATCTGGATATGCTAAACCTTCAAGAGCTGACACTAGTTTCGAAAGAGCTGCATCAATTACTTCTTGAGTATAGTGATCAAGAGCAAGTAGCGCTTTTGCTTCATTCATTGCTAATTGTAATGCTTCTACTGTACTAGGGAGCATTCCCATCGTATCAGTTAATTGAGCTTCTAATAACTTAGCTTGTAGAGCAGTCACATCTGGATAAACAAGACCATTCATAGCCGCTTCTAATACTGATTTAGCATTATTAACTTCAAGTTGAGTTGCATCTGGATTCGCAAGAACTGCTTGAGCTGCAACAATTGCTTCTTCAAGAGCAAGCGCTGATTCAGGAGTCGTTCCCTTAGTATCAATAGCTAGCGCTTTTTCAACTAGTAATTCTAAATAGTTCTTCACAACTTCATATTCAACAGAATCAACAACATTGATTGTTGCTCCAAGTGAAGTCACATTTCCATCAGCATCAATAACAGTGTAAGAAACTTTAACTTCTCCCACAACACTGGTATCAATAACATCTGGAGTCACAGTGATGTCAGCAGTTAAGTCAAGTTCTCCATCAAGGGCACTAACACCTGCTAGAAGATTCACTTTAGAACCTTTTAGTACAGTCATGTCCGCAACTCCTAATAAGACTGGTTTGTCATTTTCAGGAAGTAGAGCTTGAAGTGCTGCTTGTGCTGCATCGATTTCAGCTTGTGTCGCTAACGGATTAGCACTCACAAGTTTCGCTGAATCTAATGCTGCTTGAAGTTCTGCTGTCAATGGAGTTATCGCATTAACGATAGAAATCCAAGAATTCAATAAACTCTTATCGGTACGTTCTAATTCAATAGTCACTAGTGTTTCATTTCCAGCAATATCGTAAGCACGGTAGGTGAATGTGTTTACACCTGGTAGAAGGTTTACTAAATCTACCATCATTCCTTGAACATCTCGTGTGTTGAACCCTTTGTCTGTCCAATCTAAAGTTACTAAGAAGTTATCATCTCTGTAGACATCTAAATAACTCATATTGTCTTGGAAGGTTAAATTAACAACCGCAGTCTTAGATGCTAAATCTCTACTTCCTACTTCAGCCATCAACACTGGTTTCGTTGTATCAACCCAGAAACGACGATTAGTTGTAGCCACTTCACCCTCTGCATTACTGACTACAAATGGGTATTCATAGTATCCATCTGCTAAAGTTACGTTTTCACTAAAGTAATAGACCGTACCATAGAAGACCTCAACTCCACCTACAACCACTGATTCTTTTTCAACAGGGGTCAAGACTAACTCATGAGTTCCACCTGTTTCTGCAGAACCAACCACTAGCGAAGTGATGTCAGTTCTTCCAAAGACTTTTCCTTCAAATAGAACGGATCCATCTTTGTAAGCTTCTAATAATCCAGGAGCGTCAATACTAATTTGAGCTTGTCCATAAGGACCTTCTTCTGGTTCATCAACAGGAGCAAGGGTCTTTAAGAACAACACAACAGCATCATCACTTTCCGAATTTGTTACTTTAAAGGATGTTTTTGTCGTGTCAACCACAACACCACTTGGTAAACCAAATGCTTTAAGTTTATAATCTCCAGATTTTAATCCAGTGAAATGGAATGCTGGAACTGCAGGAACAACATCCTTAGAGGTGCTCTCAAACACTTCTGTTCCTTTTGTTAATTGTACGACCAAATTAGAAAGATCTAGTGTTGTTTCTCCATTAACTTGAACTCCATCAAGATTTAAGGTCACATCCACTTTGTTGTTCAATGAAACAACAACAGTAGATCCAACAGCACTAACCAATACTGCGTTTACTGGATTAGTTGCGGTTGCTGAAACTAGAGTTCCTTCAGGAAGTGGGGTTGTTAATGTTACAGAGAAATCACCCAATGCATTTGCAACTGTATCCAACACTAATGGAACTGTCGTAGCAATGGTAACTTTAACATTATGGTATGGAGTAGCTTGTCCAGAAACAGCTAAACTTTCAGTTGTCACTTCATTTAGCACTGGAGCATCAGGAACTGCATCTACTGCATTCATTGGAGGCAATATCACCCCTGCACCTTCGTAGTTATTAGCTTTATCAGTAACATACAATGCTACGTAGTTTTCAGAGCTACCAGTTAATAAATCTTTGATGTTAATCGTATATTCACTTTGTCCATCGATTGCCCACAAAGCCGCATTGTCATTAGGACCAATATAGGCTCCTGTCACAAAGTTTTCAATTTCAAAGTAAGCTAGACCAGAATGTTCATCACTAACCTTGAAGGTTAAATCATATGTTTCCTCATTGTAATCAAGTGATTCAATGACTGGTGCTAAACTATCAACTTTGATTTCAAAGTTAAGAGTTTGAGGAGTTGATGCTTTTGTTCTTAAAACCTCAACTTGATAGGTATAAGTCGAACCATCAGGAGCTACTTCTCCGTTGAGTGTTCCATCCCAAACCCCATTTCCAAAGTAGGTAAATGGTTGATTTTGGGAGAGTTTGAAAATCTTACGAACATTCGTATGTTCTCCAATTTCTCGAACCACTGTACCATCATCAGCCAGTACTCTAAAGTTAATCTCTTCCGCATTTCTTAGCATTGAAGCCATTAACCCAATCGATCCAGTTCCATAACGTTGATCTGGATTTCCAGGATTAATCCAAACAGGTTGGGTAGAGTCAACAAAATACAAACCACCTTCTTCATCTGTTTGAGCTAAGGTTGTTAATGTAAATTGTGGATCATTCTTAATATCAGTGTCTAATAGATTCCAACGTAACTCATCCAACACTTTGAGTGAATCCCAATCTCCATAGAATCCTAAGAAAGGAACTGTTAGGTCTACTGCTGAACCATCTTTTGTGTAGAGTTGAATAAATCCTTCAACATATTGATTATTTAACAACTCAGCAGCACTAAAATCCATCGTAACAGGTAAATCAACACTTCCATTAGCTGGAACTGTTACAACATCTGGTGTTGTTAATTCATGGTCAACAAAATCAGAACTTAAGAAGTTAACTTTGTGTCCTTTAGAAGTTGCGGGAACAATATAGTCTGTGAGCATCAAAGTATAAACATTGTAGGTCACAGGAACATTTGAAACGTTGGTTAAACGAAGATTCGTTGATAATACCTTACTGGTGGTATCTCCAAATTCAACCTTAGCTTTACCAGTTGCTTTGTTAACAGCATAAACACTTGTTTCCAAAGCGTTCGCAACATTCATTAGCCCAGCCCCTTGTTGACGAACAAGATATGGATAATCATCACCATCCGTCAAAATAGATGCTGTGTTCATCAATAAAACCTTCGCTAAATTAGCTCTTTGAGCATTGGTTAAACTAAGCGAAGTAAATAACGGATCTGTCTTTAAACGTTGTTGAACAATCGCTGCCCCACCAGCTGCGTGAGGAGCAGCCATTGAAGTACCAGACATCGTTCCATATTTATCATTGTTTTGAAGAGAATAAATCATTCCCCCTGGAGCTGTAATTTCTGGTTTCATTCTCAAATCTGGAGTTGACCCCCAAGAAGAGAAGGTACTCATTAATCCACCACTAGGATTAGGAGCAAGCATCATTGAATCCGTAAATTCAACTGTGACAAAATCAGGAGCAGATTTCCAAGCAGTATCTAATGCTACCCCAGCTTTGTTACCAATAAAGACATAAGGTATTTTAGCGCCTTCTCCACCAGCCATATTAACCATGGCTTCACCACCTGTATCATGGTTATAAACGATTAAGGCTGATGCATTAGCATTCATCGCATTTGCGAGTTTATCAACAAAGGTATTGGCACCTCTCATAACAACTACTACTTTGCCCGAAACATCTCCAGCAGCTGCGAAATCAGCAGCTGTTCCAAGTCCGACACGTACAATCGGTTGTGGACCTGCAAGTGTTGTTGGTTCAGGTGAACCAGCAGCAACTGTCATGGCAGCAGAAGATTTAACGCCATTAATTGTGTAATCTAATTGAGAAACCGTTGAATAAAGGTTTTCAACACTAGCCACTGATAAAGAAGCTTCGTTCAGCGAAGGTGATCCAACCAAACCAATGTCTGGATTTTTTGAAGATGGATATGGGTACTTAATTAACAAATAACTGGACCAACTCATTGAATCCGTCATTAAAGTTCCTTCGTTCCCTGCCGAAATAGTTGAAACGATTCCATTGTCGAGTGCATTCTTAAGAGCCACATCTTCAATGGATCCTTCAACATAGAAACCAGCTGGAGAACCCAAACTCATATTCAGTGCATCAGCCCCTAAAGTAATTGAATCTTCAATTGCTTTAAGGTAAATATCAGAAAAAGTTGTTGCATAATCAAAATCATCAGAGAAGACCTTCATCCCTAATAGTTGAGCTTCAGGTGCTACCCCTTTAATTGTACCGTTGGCTGCAACCGTACCAGCAACGTGCTGACCATGTTGACCATCAGTCGAAATATCCTTAATGTTATGACTCAAATCATAATAGTTATAAGCATACGGGAATTTTTCTGTATAATATTTTCCTTTTAACCCCAAAGCACTTACAGCAGCTTCAGTTAAAGCAGGAACAGTTGGGTCACTGAGAACAAAATCTTTGTGACTAGGATCAAAACCACTATCGATTACCGCAATAACAGTTCCTTCCCCTCTAAGATTGTATTCTGACCAAGCAATGTTTGCGTTAACCATTTGAGTAGAAGTTAACATGTCTGCTTTAAATTCAGGTTTTTCATATTCATTCGCAATGTAAACACTCTTTACACTACCAAGAGCTTCAACCTTCTCAATATCTGAAGCTTTTACATAAGTAGTAAAGGCATTAACTGCAACCGTATAAGAATCTCCTGCTTTTGGATCAGTTCCATCTTCTGATACATTTGAAGTTGGAATGTTCTTATTCGCAATTTCCTTCTTAACAGCATTTTGTTTTGTCGTGAGTTTGTTCTGAATTGACGCAACCTCACTCTGACTCATCTCATCAACTGAAACTCCTTTTTTAGTAGCAACTACCAAAACAGGATCATCGAGTAATTCAATGACAATTCTAACTTTTTGATCTTTCGGTAGACTACTCACAAATTCGTCTTTAGATAGATACCCCTCAAGCTTCGAATCTTTTGACCCAGTAATTCTTGGGCGATTTTTAGCCGCTTCGGCAACTCTTGCTTCAAAGTCTTCTGCTGTTAACGCTTGTTTAGCATCCAGTGCTGATACATTTTTATATCCAACAACGTTAAAACACAAAAATAGCGCGAGAACAAATACCAATACTTTTTTCATAACTCTCCCTTCAATGTCTAAGACCATAGTCATATATTAGTTCTTTTCTAAAGCGTTTTCAATAGAGCTTACAAAGAATTTCATTATTTTTACATTGTTGTAAAGTTTTCTGAAAAAAGTGGTGAATATCGTTTACAAAAAAGTAGGATCTTCTCCTACTTAATCACTTCATCCTTTTTTGAATAATTATTTAGTAACACCGCAACCCCTTCTTGATTGACATACACAAGATCCTCAATACGGATTCCAAACTTATCTTTCACATAAATACCTGGCTCGATTGAAAAACACATACCTGGCTCTATGAGAGCATCATTACTCGCTGATACATCATAAGGTTCATGAACTTCTTTACCAATACCATGACCCAACCGGTGATTAAAGTTCACTCCATATCCCGCTTCTTCAATAATACTTCTCGCAACTTTGTCGACATCACTAAACTTACTTCCCGCTTTAATCGACTCAATCGCTTTTGTGTTTGCTCTTAAAACAGTATCATAGACTTCTTTAATCGGATTACTTTCCAAGAAAAAAGTTCTTGTCATGTCACTGCAATAACCATTTAACACACAGCCCATATCAACAATAACACTTTCGTTCTTTTTCAAACGTCTATCACTAGGAACAGCATGTGGATCAGCACCATGCTCCCCAAAAGCGATAATAGTTTGAAAACTCAAACCATCTGCTCCATTGTCATGAAACAACTTTTCAATACCCTTTGCTACCTCTATTTCACTAACTCCTTCTTTCAATAACGAAGGAACTAAAGACATAACATAATCATTAAGTTTCGATGATTCAATCATCTTGTGAATTTCTTCCTCATTTTTAATCGCTCTTATACTATCAACGCAATCACTCCCAATTAAAAGACTATGCGTTTTTGATAAAGGCAATACATATTTTGCAGCCATATACTTATCAACACCAACTACCTCCGAACTTAAATTTTCGATGACTTGATGAATGTTTTCAAAATCATAATAGTACTCAACATCAATATCTTCGATTCCTTTATATTCAAAAAGGTGGTTTAACACTAGCGTTGCCTTCTTCTGCGTTATACATAAACCAATAAATCGCTCACCTACTTCACAGTAAAACTTAGTTAAAAATTCAATACTGTGGGTGTCAGTAACCCATAACGTATCCATGTTACTGATTTTCATTTTTTGTCGTACTTGATTAATCATGCTGTTTCTCCTTTATAAAAAACACCGCAAGTGCGGTGCTAATAGATATCCTCATTGCCTTCTTCATATTGTTCAAAGAGTTCATCATTAATTTCTTCTACTTCTAATGTGTCATCATCTTCCACATCAAAACTCTCAATTTTAATTCGAGTAGAGGTATAGGTATGTCTTTCTCTTAGATCCCATTTATTTTTATCAAGTTGAATAAAACGGGAATCTAGAGATAATGCGTTATAAAACTTAACCATCTTACTCTTTCTCTGTATTTCATTCAATTGTAAATCTTCACTAACATTTTCCCATAGGCTTTTAAACTCTATCGGTTTCTTTTTTTTCTTTAGTACTGACTCTGCAACATCTTGTACCGATTTACTTGCCATCTTAACCCTCGATTCTAGAACTGTACTTCAAATTGAAAACGACCAGCACTTTCATTTGACGCAAATAACTCATATTCAAAGTTCGCATGATTTTTAAGAAGCTCATAAGACAACGTCTCTACCTCAAACATTGTTTCACCCATTTCAGAAGCAACGACCAACCGAGTCTTCTTCTGAAGATGAAAGATGCCTTCAGTGACTATATCCTGTGCTTTTCTCAATAAATACAACTCATTTCTCTTTAATTCAAGTTCAAAAAACAAGTCTTCTGTTTCAATTTTAATTTTAGTAGAAGCAGGAAAAATATCCACAAGCCCTCTCTCATTAAACACAAGTTGTTTTTTATTCTTCTCGATTTTATAGAGTTTAATGTTCTGATTTATATCAACCACGTCTCACTTTCCCTTGAATTATAATCGTTCTACTGTTTATGTCAAGCGAAATGTATCTATCTAACAACAATGTCACTTTTTAAAAGAAAAAGAAACCAACCAGATGCACATCTCCAGTTAGCCTCTTGATTTTATTTCATAAACGCTTCAATTTCTTCTGTTGTCTTCAGTATCTGAGGAGCTAAATCCTCACAACCGTCTTTGGTAATTAATAAATCCGTCTCAATGCGAATACCCAAGTTCTTTTCAGCAATATACAACCCTGGTTCGTTGGTAATCACATTCCCTTCAACTAACTGATAGGTCATCGTCTGACCAACATCGTGAGTATCTAACCCCAGGAAGTGTGATACAGAATGGTAGTAATATTTCGAGAGTTCATCAGAATTACTAATAAAACCTATGCTCATTAATCCATTAGTTAAACTGTGTTTACAAACATCATTTAACTCAATTAATGTAACTCCCGGTTTCGCCGCTTTGGTTACTTCGTCTTGAGCAGTTAGGACGATGTCATAGATTTGTTTCTGAAACTCAGTAAACTTACCATTTACAGGAAATGTTCTAGAAATATCGGCTCCATAATGATTTTTCTTTGCTCCTAAATCAAACAGAATTAAATCGCCATCTTTCATTAGACTGTTGTTTTCAACATAATGAAGAATTGGACCATTTTCACCCGATGCCATAATCGTATCAAACATTTCTGTAGCATTGTTCATGTTTAATTCAAATAGAAAATGAGCCATCACTTGATATTCATACATTCCAGGTTTCATTTGTTTAAGTGCACGCCGAATTGCGGCATTCGTAATTTCAGCAGCTTCTCTAATTGCTTCAATTTCTTTTTCATCCTTAATTGAACGCAACTGTGACACCATCGCATGACTACTTCTAATTGGTAGCATTGGATAGTGCTCATTAACTCTTTTCGCAAACACTTCTGCTTCCAGAGCTCGAGTTGAAAAATGTTGACGATCCATATCTAACATTAACCGGTTGATGCCTCTTCTGGATAGAGCCATTTCAAAGAAAGATTCAAACCCCGACACAAAAGAAATATTTTGGATTCCACTGACTTCTCGAGCTTTATCAACATTAATAAAACGACCAATCCATTTCTCTTTATCGTAGTCAATATCTCGAATAAATAAAGTTTCACTGATTTGTGAGCCTTGTTTCATCAAGACAAGAACTCCACTGGGTTCATTGATACCTGTTAAATAGTAATAGTTTCTATTACTATTAAATTCAAACTCACTATCCGCTGAATTTCTAACTGGTTCCCCCGCAAAGAATATAGCCATTTCATCTATATGCAATTGTTCTAACACTTTGTTTCTTCTGTTCTTGAAATAATTCATTTAATCCTCCACATAAAATATTTTCTTGTCTTCTTTTAACTTCGCATCTGCCATCGCATTAACAATCGAGCTAACATGACTAATTTCCCTAACACTACCATCTCTTAACAATACCCAAATCAGTCCATCCGTATTCTCAAGTTTGTACGGAACATACGGTCTTTGTTTTGGTTCATCATATCCGAGATAATACTCTGGATCATAACCTTTATCTTTCAATTGTCGACACAGAAGTGTATAGGTCTTTTCATCAAAATCTATTTCTTGAAATAAATCCCGATCAATAATTCTTCTTGCTAAATCACTTAACACAGGATACTTCTCTTGTTTCATGAACTCTTTAAATCCATGGAAACACGTTTGTTCATCTAAATACAGGTGATCCTCAACACTGACCTCTTGATTATCGACAAACCCGACAAAATAAGGAGTTTTTTCTTGGATAAATTCAGGATCTTTTCCATATACTTCCTTTATCTTCTTAAACATGTTCTTGAGAAGTATTTCAAACGAACGAGAAACTGGATGATAATACACTTGCCAATACATTTGGTATCGCGCCATGATGTAATCTTCCAAAGCGTGAATTCCCGATTCTTTAATAACCAATGAATTGTTTTTAATTCGTAGTGTTCTTAAGATTCTCTCTAAATCAAATTCTCCATAGGATACCCCAGTAAAATAAGAGTCTCTTAAAAGATAATCCATTCGGTCTGCATCCATTTGGGCAGACATGATTTGAGTTAATAGTTTTCTTGGGTGTTGGTGACTGATGATATCAGCGACCATTTGAGGATATTCTTCATCGTAATGGCTCAATATTTGATTGATTTCGGTGTCTTGTAAAATAATTCGAACACTCATGACTTCATGATTAACATTGGTAACACTTTCAAAAGCATGACTAAATGGTCCGTGTCCTACATCGTGTAATAAGGCGGCACATTTAACTGCTATTTGTTCTTTTTCAGTCAATGCTTCTTTTAAACCTTCAACTTCTTCTATCATTCTTCGAGCTATTTCATATACTCCAAGTGAATGCGAAAAACGTGAATGTTCAGCACCGTGGTAGACTTGATACGTTCCCCCTAATTGACGGATTCTGCGAAGTCTTTGAAATTCTTTAGCATCAATCAGATTCCAAATAATTTCATCACTCACATGGATGTATTCATGTACTGGATCACGAAGCACTTTGACTTCATTATTTAAGTGTTTAAGCTTTTTCATCTAAGTAAGCCTGACATCTAGCCTTGACTTTATCTTCTTTCAGTAAAACAAGAGTTGAGTTGAGATCTGGTCCGTGAACTTGGTGAGATGTCACGGCTCTTACCCCCATAAACAAAGGTTTTCCTTTAATTCCTGTTTCTTTCTTAACAACATTCATCAGTTCTTTTAAATTTTCTGGTGTATATTCAGCAGGAAAATTTCTCATGAAACTTTCAATTACAGTAGGTGTTGTTTCCCAACCAAATACATCTAATACTTCGTCTGATAGTTCTGGTTCTGAAGTAAAGAGTTGTGACAGGTCAACAATTTGTTCACCATAACCGAGTTGTTCTCTAAATAACAAAATAACTGCGTTTAACCATTCTTCTGGTTTGTCTTTTGTCTCTTCATTGTTAAGAAGGTATGGTTTACACAATGCAATCATTTCTTCATCACTAAGCTTCTTTAAATATTCTTTGTTTATCCACGTTAATTTATCTTTATCAAACATCGAAGGGGATTTACTTAAACGTTTTTCATCAAACTGTTTCACTAGTTCGTCATGTGTAAAGATTTCTTGTTCGCTGGCTGGTGACCACCCTAATAATGATAGGAAATTAAACATTGCTTCTGGTAAATAACCTGCTTTTTGGTATTGTTCAATAAACTGCATGATTGATTCATCCCGTTTGCTGAGTTTTTTATGGTCTTCATTAACGATTAATGTCATGTGACCGAAAGTAGGGGCTTCCCATCCTAACATTTCGTAAATCATAAGTTGTTTTGGAGTGTTGGATAGATGTTCTTCTCCTCTAAAAACATGAGTTATTTCCATGGTGTAGTCATCAACCACCACAGCAAAGTTATAAGTAGGAATTCCGTTTTGTTTAACTAAGACCCAGTCTCCCATGTCTTTGGATTCAAAGGAAACATGACCTCTGATTAAATCATCAAACTCATATGTTTTGTTTTCTGGAACATGAAGACGAATAGTGTATTCTAGTCCAGCTTCTTCGTTGTGTTTCTTTTCTTCCTCACTTAAGTGATAGCATTTAAGGCTATATCGTGTCGAAGCATGTCCCGCTTCTTTTTGTTTTTCATAATCATCTTCGAGTTCTTCAGTGGTGCAGTAGCATTTATAAGCGTGTCCCATTTCTACTAGTTTTTCTGCAATCTCACTATACAAATTGAGACGTTCCATTTGTCTGTATGGTGCATACTTTGGATTTGGATTACTTGGTGATTCATCAGCATCGATTCCCATCCAACTTAAACCAGTAATTTGGTTTTCTTCACCGTGCTCGACATTTCTTGCTATATCGGTATCTTCGATACGAATAATAAAATCTCCATCGTAGTGTTTCGCAAACAAATAATTAAATAACGCTGTTCTTGCTCCACCAATGTGTAAATGTCCCGTAGGACTTGGTGCATATCTTACTCTTACTTTTTTCATTGTTCTTCCTCTTTTTCTAATAAACAAACTGCTTGTGCCATGACTCCTTCTTGTCGTCCAACAAATCCTAACTTTTCTCCTCGAGTTGCTTTGATGTTTAAACCATCCCAATTGACTTCAAGAATTGGACACAAAACACGTTTCATCAAATCAATATAATCGGCTAACTTTGGTTTTTCAATAATGACCAAAGCATCAATATTTCCGACTCGGTATCCTTTGGATTTCATTAAATCAACAACGTGTTCTAGTAGTAGGATTGATTTAATTCCTTTGTATTGTGGATCGGTATCTGGGAAATGTTTTCCAATATCTCCTAAAGCAAGCGCTCCTAAAATAGCTTCACAAATGACATGAGTTAATACATCGGCATCGGAATGCCCTACTAGTCCTAACTCACTTTCAATTGTCACACCCCCTAATATGAGGTCTCTTCCTTTAGCTAATTGATGAATATCTGTGGATTGTCCTATTCGAATCATAATAACCTCGCATTCACTATTAGTATATCACTATTTTCATTCAGTTTAATAAGAATATGTTACACTATATCCATGGAAAAAGTAATTATTGTTGG
>CAZWPP010000031.1:0-13153 GCA_964635335.1 uncultured Erysipelothrix sp.
TTTATCTAAAAGAGAATGGACTTTATGAGGTTCATCTATTGTTTGAACAAGAAGAACAGTACTACCTCACCTTAGAGTGTAGTGATATATCCTTTAGAAGGGTTCCTTAGGGAACTCTTTTTTGTAAACAAAAGGAAACAACTAACAAGCTGTTTCCTTTTCTAATTCTTTGAAAATAAGTGGAATAATCGATATGTCTGCTTCTAACCACTCAACTTCGTAAAGTTCATCTTTGTCTAACCATCGACTAGATAAATGTTCAGTTAATTCAATCTTTTGTTCAAGGGTGCACCAATAACAATGCATCGTTAGATGAAAATGAGGATAGTCATATTCAATGGTGTAAAGATGATTTTGAACTTCAATATCGACCAGAAGTTCCTCAAGTATTTCTCTTTTTAGAGCTTCTTGATGATTTTCACCCGGTTCGATTTTTCCTCCTGGAAATTCCCATAATCCTTGAAATTCACCATAACCTCTTTGCGTTGATAATACTTGGTTATTTTTTTTAATAATTGCTGCTACTACTTCAATGGATTTCATTAATTTTCTCCTATAATATATGAATATAGATCTTCTTTCACTGGATCGTGTAACTTGAATTGTACTTCTACAACATTGTTCCCATTAGCCAATGTAGTTTGGTGAGGACTTTCAATCGTTGATAATTGACCTAAAAAGTAGAACTCTTTTGAGCCAACATCTTCTTTATTTTTTCTGACAAATAAATAAATTTGTGCAGGATTGATATTATCATACAAAACCTTTACTTCAGGAGAGTTAAGGTTTCTTTTACTTTTAGTTACCCACAATAGATTAGAATTCGATTCAAAATGATCATGATACTTTATGGAATCACTGATATCATCTTCTTTGTCATAGTTTATGAATATGGGAAATGTATTTGTTTTTTTATCATACTTATATCCACCGATATTTAATGAAACCATGTTTATTTCCCAATTCAGTAAACGACATACATCATCATAGGTGTATTTCTGATTTAACACAAAGTTTGTACCTTTGTAACGATTTGAATATTGTTCATCAAATCTTTTGATTCCCTCAGCTACAGATTCACGTAATAAGCTCTTAAATACTATATCTTTCAACTCTTTTGAAAAGTTGATTGTTGGTGAATAATCTTGGTTTATAAACATTGCATGTTTGAATTTGGGTAGTGAGGTTTTACTCGTCACAAACTGATTCGATAGAACTTTATATATGGTAGTTAATTCATCTTCAGATAACTCTTTATCATAATTTACAAATAACCTTGTTTTAAGTTCCTTTAGAATGTTAGGAGATTCATCTAATATAGCATCTAAAACAAGTAACTCTTCGATACGTTTCCCATACATTAACTTCTGTTGCACAAATTCTAGCATGTTTGTTGCTGTCTCGGTAATTCTATCCTTATATTCCTTCTCTTTTTTAACAAGGAAATTATAGTAGGATCCAAAGTTACTATTTTCAACGATACGCATTACATCCATATAGCCGAATCGATGAAAATCATTCAGTGTTGGAATTCTACCTATCTTTTGTTTTAGTTCAGTGTAAGCTTGCATGATTTTAACCTTTTCACTAAAGTTCTCTTTATCAATTGAATCCAAAATTCTGTTTTTACTAATCTTATCAAAATGAATAGTTGAACATCCTGGAATTGTGTTTGACCCATCGTGAACATGTTTTCTGAGATTATCTTTGTTGTATGTTCTATCTCCGGAAAGTGCGATTGGAATCAAATAGTTGTTATGGTAATTACCAATAAAGTCTAATATTACGACATAATCTTTTCCATCAAATTTGCGTAAACCTCTACCTAGTTGTTGAGTAAAGATTATAGATGATTGAGTTGATCGAATCATAATAATCTGGTTAATACATGGAATATCGATACCTTCGTTAAATATATCTACAGTAAAGATGTAATCAATAGCTTCAGGATTATCTTTATCGAGTTCCAACCGTTTAATCACGAGCTCTCTTCTGTCTTGAGAGTCTTCTCCTGTTAACGCTATTGATGGAATGCCACTATCTGTAAATTTCTTAGCTAACTCATGAGCCTCATCTTTTCTACTACAAAAGACTAAACCATGAACTTTGTTTCCAGAATGTCCATAATAATTAGCTTTTTCAATGATATATTTTACACGATCATCACTAATAAGGTTATTAAAAGTAATTGACTCATCAACTACTTGACCATCAATCTCGATATCAGTAATTCCAAAATAATGGAAAGGGCATAGTAAATCAGCTTCCATTGCCTCAAGCAATCGTATTTCGTAAGCAATATTATAGTCGAAGAACGAGAAGATATCCTTACCATCTGTTCTTTCAGGTGTAGCACTCATCCCTAACATAAACTTGGGTTTAAAATGATTAATTACTTTTTCGTAGGTTGAAGAACCAGATTTGTGGACTTCGTCATAAACTATCATATCAAAATAGTCTTCAGAAAATTTTTCTAAGTTTGAATCTTTGGATAAGCTTTGTACTGTCGCAAATAAATAGTCAGCATCTAAATCTTTTCGGGTTCCACTTAAGAAACCTGTTTTTATGTGATTTCCTAAAACTCGTTTATAACTTGTTTCTGCCTGTTTTAGAATTTGTTCTCTATGAACAATAAATAAAAATTTACGAGGCTTGAAGTTTCGAGCATCAAAAGCTGAAAGATATGTTTTCCCTGTTCCCGTTGAAGATATTAACATTCCTTTATCTTTATTTTGACTTCTTAATTCTTCTAATGCTTTTAAGGCATCTATTTGCATTCTGTTAGGTAGTAAGAATCTAGTAGGTGAAATAGAAGTATTTAATTGTCTAGCTTTAAATGCATCATAGTCAGGTCGATAGTCATCTATCCACGTTTGGGACAGAGGGACAACGCTAGTTGAATTCCACATTGCGTTGAATTCATCAATTGCTTCATTTACTAGTTTTCCATTTTGTAAACTTGATATTTTTATGTTCCACTCTTTATTATTCTTTAAAGCTGTTTGAGTAAGGTTCGAACTACCTGAAATAAAGGTGATACTGTTTTTCTTTTTAAACAAGTATCCCTTTGTATGAAAACTTCCTTCGAATATTTTTACTTCAATGTTATTGTAGTTAAGTAATTCTTCCAAGGCAAGAGGATCATTAAAACTGAGATAGTTTGTAGTTAAAATCCGTCCTTTAATATTATTATCTTCAAGTTCTTTTAAAATTTGTTTTAAACAAGTGATTCCATCTTTTGTTACAAAAGCAACAGAAAACCAGAACTCAACTGAATTTTTGAGTTCTTTCTCAATATTTGATAATACACTATAACCCTTATGGTAATCATTGAACACTAGAGTAGGTTGATACTCTAGTTTTGAAATGTGTTCTCTGTCAATAACAGAGGTATAAACTGCATTAGTAATGTCATCTAATAAAGATTTGTCCTTCATGAAACCCTCTCTAAAACGTACTAATTGAATTCTAACATTTTCTAGTTAAAATTAATAGATCGCTACTTATTTATCAGAATAAAACTATTAATAAGTATACAAACGAAAGTTGATTTTAAGATAATCCATAGTCATTCTTTTTGTTTTCATCCCATCTTCTTGATACAGTAATAACGAGGTGAACATATGAAGATAACAATCACAAGTTTCACAGATCCCGTCTGCAGTTGGTGCTGGGCAAGTGAACCAATTTTTAGAGGCTTAGAAACACACTATCCCGACATGATTGAATTCAGATATATACAAGGAGGACTCGTTCGAAGTATCGAACAAATGAGTCCAAGAGGAGACGTCGATGAAGCAAACGATTGGGTAGCCAATCACTGGCTTGAAGGAGCAAGTCGCCACAAGATGCCAGTAAAGGTCGATGGCTTCCATTTGTTTAGTCATGACTATCCACATACCTTCAATCAAGGAATTGCTTACAAGGCAGCCCAAAAGGTCGATCCAGACAAAGCAGATAAATACCTAAGACGAATCAGAGAAGCAACCATTAGCGAAGCTAAACTAACCAGTCATCCAGATGTTCTTATTGAATTAGCAAGTGAAGTAGGGATTGATGTCGGTCAGTTCATTGCTGCATTTGGTAGTGAAGAAGCTAAAAATGCCTACAATGGTGATTTAGCCTTCACACGAGGAAGTGGAGTAAGTGGATTTCCAACATTCATTGTCAAAGCAGATACTGGAAGACAAGTCATGTTAAGAGGCTATCAATCACTGGATAGTTTTAAACAAGTCATTAGTTACTTAAGCGATGGTTTGATAGAAGAAACTGAAGTAAAACAAGATTTTGAGACTCTTCTTAAACTCTTTAGTAAAACTACCCGCTTAGCTCAAGAAGAAGCAAGAGTTGGACTTGGGTTTATAAGTGATAAAGAGGTGGATGATTTCATTGATGGTTTGTTGAATGAACAAAAAGTAACTAAAGAAATTGTTAACAATAGTTACTTTATTGAGTTAAAACAAGATTTAATGTGTGATTTGGAAACAGGAATTTGTCTCTAATAGAAAAATAATGGTATAATCGGTTTAGGAGATACTTATGGAACAATTTGGAATGTACTTATTATACTCATCGATTGTGTTAGTAGTCATCATGCTTGTTTTACTCATCTACAATGCGATTAAACTTCTAAAGGAGGCTCTACCTCTTGCTACGAGTGCCCAAGGGTTAACAGAGAAGTTAGAAAAACTACAAAAGGAGTTAGAGATTATTGAGAAACTAAAAAGATAAGACGATAGTGTCTTATCTTTTTAGTTAGTGAACATTGAAGGTTTACTATTTTTCTGGATGATGCCCAAAAGATAGTCATAGGAAGAATAGCAAAAAAGATTATTCAATACTTTTGTATACGAAAGAGCTTACAAACTTTCTTGTTATTCTGGGGTGACAATGATAAAATAGAAACAGTTTAAGAAGGGGAAGAATTATGTCAACCAAAGAAATTTTCGTAATTGTGTTAAGCGTTATTGCGATTGGCTTACTCGCACTAGCAATTTATTTGTATTTGAAAGCAAAACAAAGACTAGAAAAAGCAACTGCTCGAGTTGTTGGACGAGTTGTTGACTACAAGAATGAAATGGGAGATTACAAAGTTCCAATCGTTAAATATAGTGTCAATAATACAGACTACTATCAACACCGTATTTTTGCGGGTCACGAATATACAAGTGATCACGATGTTAAAGAAAACAAAGCTCACCTGACTGAAGATGATGTGCTTCGTATCCGAAATTCAAAACAAGCTCTCAAATCTATTGAGGCACTCTTTCCAAGAACATCCACTCAAAATGTTTATTACAATCCACAAAATCCACAAGAAAGCTACGTCGAAAAGTTTTCACCAATGTACACGAAAGCTTACGTACCAGGTTTATTTGGACTATGCTTCATTGCTGCAGCAATCATTACATATATATTTGTTTAACAATTTAGTGTATCTTGATAAGAGATACACTTTATTTTGGTATAGAATCAAATCCTGTATAATAGAAACAATCATATCAGAAAGGAAATCACATGGACTACAAAATACTAGCGCTTAATTTTGGCTCAACCTCATCCAAGGTAGGGGTTTTTCAAAATACCCAACTAACCCAAGAAACAACCATTCGACACCCTAAAGAAGTATTAAATCAATTTCAAACAATTGATGGACAAAAAGAATACCGAAAACAGTTAATAGAACAATGGTTAAAAGATAATAATTTAGATCTAAAACAGTTCAATCTATTCAGTGTTCGTTGTGGTCTCATAAGACCTATTGAAGGTGGAATCTACCGAATCAATCAAGCAGCAGTAAATGATGCCACTTCAGGAAGATATACAATGCACGCAGCCAATTTAGGATTAGCAATCGGATATGAGTGGAATCAAGAATACCAAATTCCTGCTATCTTTAGCGATGGTCCAACAACTGATGAATTATCAGATGTTGCTAGAATTTCAGGAATTGCTGACAAAGAAAGACGAAGTGTCTTCCATGCACTAAATACCAAAAGAACCATTCGTCAACACTGTCAATCTGATAACATAGATCCCTTTGAAAACAACTTCATTGTTGCACACTTAGGTGGGGGAATCACCATCAGTGCCTATCAGAACTTCAAAGCCATTGATGTCAACAATGGAGTAGATGGAGAAGGCCCATTCTCACCTGAAAGAACCGGATCGCTCTCAAATCGGATCTTGTTAGAACTAGTTGATGAGAATGAAGGAAACACCAAAAAGGTCAGAGAAAGTCTCTATCGCTTTGGTGGACTACATTCCTACTTTCAAACCAATGATGTCAAGGAATTAGTAGAACAATCTAAAACTGACGAAAAAGTCAAACGTGTCATTGATGCAATGATTTACATGATAGCAAAAGAAATTGGAGCAATGTCCAGTGTCTTAAAGGGAGAAGTCAGAGCAATTTTAGTCACCGGTGGACTTGCCTATAGTGATTACATAAGAAGTGAAATTGAAAAGTATGTTCAATGGATTGCGCCTGTCCATATCTATCCAGGAGAAAACGAACTTCAGGCTTTAGCAGAAAGTGGGTATCGCTATTTGACAAAAGAAGAAACAGCCAAAGAACTAGAGGAAGAACATGTTTGAGAAAAGAAAAGTAAGTAAAACACTTACACTTGTAGTTGCGGTTGCACAAGATGAAGAGGTGCTATCTGCAGTAGTCACAGCTCAGAAATTAGGGCTAATTGTACCAATTCTAATTGGTGATAAAGAGAAAATTCTAGAGATTTGTAAACAAAATAATTATTCTATTGATTCTAAAACGATTATTGATGAAAAAGATAATATCGAAGCCTGTAAAAAAGCTGTAGAAATTGTGAAAGAAGATAGAGCTCACATCTTAATGAAAGGTCTCGTCGATACATCCATATTACTCAAAGCAGTTTTAAACAAACAAGAGGGAATACTCACTGGACCACTCTTATCACACCTCTCTGTGATAAAAACAAACAAAAGAGAAAAGGTATACTTCATAACCGATACGGCGATCACTATCTTGCCAAATCTGGAAACTAAACAAAAAATACTAGAAAATGCTCTTACAGTACTAAATAAACTCCAGGTTGAACAACCAAAAGTAGGAATTATTAGTGCGGTAGAAAAAGTAACCTCCAAAATGATATCTACCGTTGATGCTGAAAACTTAGTTACTATGTATAAAAACAATCCTCGATTAATACTAGAAGGACCTCTTGCTCTTGATATTGCGGTTTCCAAACAGGCAGCAATTCACAAGGGTTATCCAAGTCAAATTGCCGGAGAAATTGATTTACTCTTAATGCCAAACATTGAATCAGCAAATGTACTGTATAAAACACTCGTTTATTTTGCAGATGCTCAAAGTGCTGCTATCGCCATAGGAGCTAAAGTACCAATTGTTATGACATCACGATCAGATAGTGATGAGAGTAAGCTCAATTCAATTAAGCTTAGTTGTTTAATCGCTGATTCACTATAAGTCTATCTAAATGATAGACTTTTTGTTTGAAAAACATGAGATTATTAATGACTTATAAGAAACACTCCCTAGAGAACACGATTTAAAAGGATGATTCATAAGGAGGACATCATGGAAGCTATTATGCAAGTAAATCGATTAACAAAAACTTACGTTAAACATTCTCGAGGTGTCATCGAATTAGACATGACCATTCACAAAGAGATATCTATGGTTTCATTGGTCCAAATGGTTCAGGCAAATCGACAACCATTAGAACCATCCTCGGATACATCCAACCAACTGAAGGAAATGCATCCATCCTTGGATTAGATATAGCCTTTGATCATGTTGAAATATTAAAGAGGGTTGGTTACATGCCCGTTGAAGCCATGTTTTATGGAAACATGAAAGTCAAAGATATCATAAAGTATGCCGCAAGCTTAAGAAAAATAGACTATTCAGATGAAGTAAATCACCTCTATCAATTGTTTGAAGTTGATGTAACAAACGTATTGATGAACTTTCTCTTGGAAATCGAAAGAAAATCAGTTTAGTGTGTGTGCTACAACATTAACCAGAGTGCTATATCTTAGATGAGCCAACCAGTGGTCTAGATCCACTCATGCAAAATCTATTCTGGAAAACACTTCTAGAAAGACATCAACAAGGCGCAACAATTTTAGTCTCCTCCCATGTTCTATCCGAAGTAAAACGTTATTGTAATCGGGCCGCTATTATAAAAGAAGGTCGAATTGTTATCGAAGATTCAGTAGAACGCCTAGCACAAACCAACACCAAAAAGTTGTCATACACGGAATTCAGTCTAAAGATTTAGAAGGGATAAACCAAGTCGTCAAAAATGGTGACTCAGTAGTTTTCTTTATCAAGGAAAGATCCAACAGTCAATAAGTACACTCAATGAATTATCAATCAGTGATGTCAATATTGGTGATCCAGATCTTGAGGAAATCTTTTTTCACTATTATGAAAGTGGGTAACAATAAATGGTTCTACTAGAACAAGAACTAAATCAAAATAAGAAAAGCTTTCTAGTGTGGACCCTATCGATTTCCATTTTAGGATCCTAGTCATTTTCGTGTATTCGGAAATGAAAAAATCAATAGCGGATATAGAAATGATTTATGGACAATTAGGTGACTTCTCTAAAATGTTTGGATTAGACAAACTCTCGATGAGAAGCCTAATGGGATTTTATGGTATGGAAATAGGAAACATATTAGGTTTAGGTGGAGCACTTTATGCAGCCATTCTTGGAATCAGTAGTCTTAGTAAAGAAGAAGATGATCATACTGCAGAGTTTCTATTTGCTCATCCAATCACGAGGTTATCAGTAGTTTCTCAAAAATATGTTGCTATGATTTTACAAATAATTGAATTAAATATTATCACCCTAATCTTTAGTTTATTAGCAGCAATCATTATTAAGGAAAACAATCCGACTAGTGAATTTGTACAATATCATGTCGCTTCCTTAATAATGCAACTTTAAATTGGTACACTCTGTTTTTCAATTTCAAGTTTTCTTAAGAAAGATAGTCTAGGTTTAGGGATAGGAATCGCTATTTTATTCTACTTCATGATCTTATCTCAAATCTATCGTAAAATTTTGATATCTAAAAATATTTCACTCCGTTTTATTATGGGGATCTAGCAAACGTAATTCCAAATAGTTCAATTGATTGGAAATTAGTCGCAATTGGATGCAGTTACACAATTGTTGTATTACTTATAGCAATTACTGAATATAAGAAAATTGACTTAACTTCCTAAATCCTTCTGGATAAGATTCTAAATTGACAATTACTTACATAAAAAAGAAAGAATAATCGTTGCTACTAATTCATTATCTACCACATAGCTAGTATGATTGTGATTTGCAACAATTTGAAGTGTTGACTCAGGTAAAGAGGCATGAATAAGTTTCGTATGATTCAATTTTATGACATCAAACTCACCACATAGCACAAGAGTAGGGCATGTAATCTTATTAAGTTCCAAAGGATCAATTGGTGTTTGCCCCAACATTAGCCCTAACAGGGGATCAAGTGTTTTTTGATAGATTTCCCGATACTTGTTAAGTTCAGAAGATATAATGCCGGAAGTAAACAAATTAGCACCAGCAATCATTAAGGATTTAAACCTCTCAGGGTACTCTTTCGCAAGCATTAAACCAATGATACCACCATCACTAAAACCAAAATAGTGAAACCAATGAAGCTTCAGAGCATCTAAAAGACCTAGTAATCGTGCTGCCATGTCCTCATAGGAATACACATCGACATGAATGCTTTTTCCATGATTGACACTATCAATCAAATAAACCTTATACTTGTGCTTTAAGAGTTGTGCAGCTTTCACAAAGATTGAACTGTCTTCACCATTCCCATGAATCATCATTAGCGGTTCACCTTGACCCATCACTTCATAGTAGAGGTCACTAGTTAATGTTTTTGTTTCCATAATCACATTCCTTTTAGTTTATTATACACAAAGTATGATAATATTAAGAAAAGAAAAGTGAGGATTCGTTATGAGCAACGTAACATCGATTCGATTTGTATTTCGAGCAGGAAACCATCCTGTTATGGGCATTATCAAACACAAACTAACTGTCAATTTAGCTGAAAACATGATTATTCAAAGTGTCTTTCCCTTTGTAGGAAATAGAATCAGTTATCGCTATCCAGTCGATTCAAAAGTAACTAAAGACTTCTTCGACTATGCCTTGAATTCGATAAAATTAGAAGATTTTGAAGGGCAACCACAAGAAAATTTTGATAAAACACAACACTATAAAATTTCACTACTCTATGATGATGGTAGTGTCAAAGTGATTGAGGGTATTGATAAGCCATCATTTGGTGATGAGTTAGTAGAAAAATTAAATAACCTCGTTGATTATCGAGAAAGAATTTTTATTTTCTAATTATTAAGAAAACTTCTTATAAGGAGTTTTCTTTTTAGATTCTAATTATAATTATGATATTATAATAGAGAACAAGGGGAAACAGAATGAAAACGTATCAACAAATTGTAAGACTTCTAAAGAAACATGACTTACTTTTAGACCATGATGTCATTAAACAAGAAATAGAAATCAAAACAATCACCTACGACTCAAGACAAGTCTCTGATAACGCTCTATTCTTTGTCAAAGGAGCAGCCTTTAAACATGAGTATCTGTTTAAAGCAGTTGAGAGTGGGGCCTCAGTCATTGTCAGTGAACAGCGGTTTGAAGTCAATGTACCACAAATAATAGTCAGAGATATTCGAAGAGCCATGGTATATATTGCTCATTATTTTTATAGTTATCCATCAAAAGATTTAAACATGACAGGAATAACTGGAACAAAAGGCAAAACTTCGGTTGTTTATTTTTTGAAGAATATCTTTGATAATGAGTTAAACAAAAAGACTGCTTTTTTATCTTCCATTAACTCCTATGATGGAATCTCAGAAAAAGCATCTGAATTAACTACTCCTGAAGCAGTAGAACTGGTTAAAGCACTACAAAATGCGAAATCGGCTAACTGTGAGTATTTCACCATGGAAGTAAGTAGTCAAGCACTCAAATATAATCGTACGGACCAAATACTCTTTGATGTAGGAGCTTTCTTAAATATTGGTATCGATCACATCAGTGAGATTGAACATCCTAATTTTCAAGATTATTTCAACTCCAAGCTTCTTTTTAGTAAACAATGTAAGACTTTTGTTGTAAACCTTGACATGTGTTTAATTGACACCGTTCTAGAATCGATTCCAGAAGGGGTCAATTTAGTGACAGTTAGCCTTAAAAATCCAGAGGCCAATTACTACGTATCACACATTCAACAAACTGAACTAGGGTATACCTTTAATGTTAATGATGACACTTATGAAATTCAAATCTCAGGACTCTTTAATGTTGAAAATGCTGCAATCGCAATTGCTATTGCCAAATCTTATGGAATCAAACAAGAATCTATTCAGGAAGGTTTAAAATCAGCAAGAGTTAATGGACGAATGGAATACTTTGTCTCTTCTAACAAACAAATCAAAGTATTGGTGGATTATGCTCACAATGAGCTGAGTTTTGAAAAATTATTCAGTTCGTGCAAAAAAGAGTACGAAGACCATGAATTAATTCTCATCTTTGGTTGTCCTGGGAATAAGGCTAAAAACCGACGCATTGAACTTCCAAGAGTTGCTAATAAGTATATCGATGTTGTTTATTTAACCATGGAAGATCCAGGCTATGAAAGTGTTAGAGACATTAGTCTAGAGGCGCAACAGTATTTAACACTTAAGAATCATATCATTGACAATCGTGAAGAAGCTTTCCGGATAGCTTTAGAGAATGCGAAAAAACCAACACTCATCTTGTTTACTGGCAAAGGTGACGAAAAATATCATAAAATAAACGATCAATATGTACCAATGATATCGGATATTGATATTGTGAAAAAATATCTAAAGTAAGGCTTAATTTAATGACTAACTAATGATACAATTAGAAAAAGGAGGAAATGTATGAATAGTTATGAATGTGTTTGTGGATATATCTATGATCCAGAACTTGGTGATCCTGATGGAGGAATTGAACCAGGAACTCCATTTGAAGATATTCCAGAAGATTGGGTTTGCCCACTTTGCGGTTTAGACAAAACTGCCTTTACAGTAATCGATTAAAAAGATAAACTCCCATTGGGAGTTTTTTCTTGTTTATATGCACTCTGTTGGTTATACTTGAAGTAACAATAAAGGAGTCCATCATGATCAAAGAAGCCATTAAGCAACAAAAAGAGCTTATCCTAGATGAGGTTAAACGTTCTGATTTAGGCAAACAACTTGCATCTTTTCAACGGGAGCTTCTCTTAAGAAATCAATCCTTAGTCATCTTAGTTGATGGTTTTGAATCTTCAGGAAAATCATCTGTTATTAAAGACTTAATTCGAGAACTAGATCCTCGTTATTTTGAGGTCAAAACATTTGAAGATCCAAGCGATGAAGAACAACAATACCCATTCTTAAGACGTTTTATGAGTAAGTTTCCAAAGTTAGGTCATATTACTGTATTTGATCGATCCTTCTACTATACGGTTCTTTCAAATTACAAAATTGAGGACGAAGAACTTCAACTCAAAATTGATGATATTCGATTCATCGAAGACTTATTACTTAATGATAATACAATCCTCATCAAGTATTTTCTAGTTCAATCAGAGAAGAAAATGGAAAAACGAGTCAAAGAATTAAAAGCGGATCCATTCCGTCACTTCTTTATTGATAAAGAAGATGAGCATCAACTCAAAAACTACGATAAGTACTTAAAACATTTTAATAAAGTACTAGAAATGAGCAATACAGACAAAGCTCCGTGGCATATTGTCTATACAGACAATATTTCAGAAGCAAGCCGATATGTCTTAATGGCAACCAATAACTTTGTCAAAGTCAATTTTCAAACAGAGTTTAAAGAGCCTCAACTTAATTTGGTTCATAATAACTTTAAACCACTCTCTGGTTTAGACTTATCAAAAACGTTGAGTGAGAAGGAATACGATGAAGAAATAGACAAACTCCAAGAAGAAGCAAGTGATCTTCTGTATACACTCTATCAAGAGAAAAAAAGTGGAGTTATAGTATTTGAAGGCACAGATGCAGCAGGAAAAGGGGGAGCCATTAAACGACTTACACGAC
>CAZWPP010000032.1:0-13001 GCA_964635335.1 uncultured Erysipelothrix sp.
GCTCTATGTGTTACTCAAAACAAAGATAGGATTAGCAATACGCGCAACAGCATCCAATGAAAAAACAGCTCGACTGATGGGAATACCAACAAAAAGTGTTACCATGGCAGCTTGGGCAGTAGCAGCAGCCTTATCACTATTAGCAGGAGTAATGGCTGCACCATTTGGTACAGTGAACATTGGATTTATGAATGATGTCCAAATCAATGCCTTTATGTCAGTGGTTCTCGGAGGTTTCTCAACATTCCATGGACCTGTCGTAGCAGCATTCATCATTTCTGTACTAACAAACCTTTTACAAGTCTTTTTACCAACAGGAATGGGGACTATTTGGGGAAAACCTCTAGTCTATCTATTTATTCTATTATTCTTAGTCATCAAACCGCACGGTCTCTTTGGCAAGAAAACTGTGAAGAAGGTGTAAGCGATGAAAAAGACAAAGTTATTAAACAATCCAATTTTAGGATATGTACTCATAGGACTAGCCTTTGCTAGTTTAGTGTTGTTAGTAAATTTAGGCATCGCCAAAGTATCTTACTTAACAACCTTTGCGACAACCATGATCTACACAATTGTAGCGATTGGACTCAACTTATTACTCGGTTACGCTGGACTGATTAGTCTAGGGACCGCAGGATTTATGGGCCTTGCTGCTTATATAGCAGGATACATCGCTCTAAATACAAGTTTACCTTTTGAGTTAGGGGTACTTGTAGCCATCGGAATACCAACCTTACTCGGAGTAATCGTAGGTTTTATTTCTTTGAAAATCGAAGGAATCTACTTAGCCATCGCAACATTAGCTATTTCAGAAATTTTTAGAGAAATCTTTGTTCAGTTTGACTGGTTTACCAATGGATCATCCGGAATGCGAATCAAAGCCTATCCGAAATTATTACAAACCTTTCAACTGGATCAAAAAGGAATGTATTTATTAATCTGTGTGGTGATGGTCGTTGTGTTCATTTTAATTCACTTGTTTACCAAAGGATATATCGGACGTTCGCTCAATACGATGCGTTCATCTGAACCCGCAGCTAAAGCGATGGGTGTGAATGTGTATACTCAAAAAATATTAACCTTTGCGATCGCAACAGCATTAGCAGCAGTAGGTGGAGTTCTCTATATTCATTACATTCGTTATTCAGCTCCAATTAACTGGAACCTAAACCTTTCTCTAACATTCTTAGCGATTATTGTTGTGGGAGGCTTTCGCTCCATAACTGGAACATTAGTTGGAACATTCTTACTCTATGCCTTTACTGAAATAGTCTTTAAGAATCCAGCTTTTCCGTTCTTATCCAACTTAACCCCAATTATTCAAGGGTTATTGATGATTCTGTTTGTGTTATTTTGGCCAAATGGAATTGCGAGCTTCTTTACGAAGATGAAATACAAATGGAATAGTAGGAAACAAGCATGACACCAGTACTAAAAATTAACAATCTTTCCATTGCTTTTGGTGGATTAAAAGCAGTAGATAATCTCTCATTTGAAATCAACGAAAAAGAGATTTATGGACTCATTGGTCCCAATGGGGCAGGAAAGACAACAGTGTTTAACTGTATTACGCAATTTTATCAAGCTGATCACGGAACGGTTGAATTTAAGAACCAAGCCAATGAATGGGTAACTTTAAATAAATTAAAAACTCATGAAATCATCCAACAAGGAATGGTTCGTACATTTCAAAACGTTGAATTAGTTCCAGAGCTAAGTGTTCTTGACAACATTCTGATTGGTGGGCATACTAAATTTAAGACAAACTTTGTTCAACAGTTCTTTCAAACAAAAAAAGCGCGTGATGAAGAAAAGGCATTAAGAGAAAAAGCAATGTCGATTCTACAGAAAGTAGGTATTGAACAGATTGCTACGATGTATGCAGGGGCACTACCGTATGGTACTCGTAAAAAAATTGAATTAGCTAGAACACTGATGAGTGATCCAAAACTCATCATCCTGGATGAGCCAGCTGCAGGTCTTAACGATAAAGAAACACAAGAGTTTACCCAGCTGATTCGAGATATACGGGATGAGTATCAATGCACGATATTATTAATTGAACACGACATGGGTCTAGTGATGAATGTCTGTGATCGCATCACTGCTATAAACTTTGGACGTTATTTAGCAACTGGAACTCCTGTTGAAATTCAAAATAACGATGATGTAATTACAGCATATTTAGGAAGAGAGGACGATGATGAGTAATCCAATCTTAAAGATCAGTGATCTTGTTGTCAATTATGGTCCCATCTCAGCAATCAAAGGGATTAGTCTTGAAGTGTTACCCAATCAAGTCGTTGCGATATTAGGAGCGAATGGGGCTGGAAAAACAACACTCTTAAGAACTATTTCTGGTCTGGTAAAAAGTCAGTCGGGTACAATTTCTTACCATGGGAAAGATATTAGTAAATTAGAACCCGAAAAAATTACCGCTGCTAAGATTTCACAATCCCCTGAAGGTCGTCAAATCTTCTATGATCTAAATGTTTTAGAAAACTTAATGACGGGAGCCTTTACCCTTAAAGACAGTGGTCAGGTTAAGAAAAACTTGCAGTATGTGTTTGAATTGTTCCCTATCTTAAAGGAAAGGGAAAAACAAGTAGCAGGAACCTTGTCTGGTGGTGAACAACAAATGTTAGCCATTGCTAGAGCATTGATGAGTTCCCCAGAAGTGTTGCTATTGGATGAGCCATCTCTTGGATTAGCTCCTCTGATTGTTAAAAGCATTCTAGAGAAGACAAAAGAGATTGCGAAAAGTGGTGTCAGTGTCATTATTGTTGAACAAAACGCGAAACAGACATTGAAAATAGCGGACTATGCCTATGTCCTAGAATTAGGACGAATTAGTCAGGAAGGTCCTGCTGAAGAATTAATTCAATCAACCAAATTGATTGAAGCTTATTTAGGAAAGTAACTGGGTTTACCTAGTACTGATATAGAAAGAAATACACAAAAGGAGGAAGACTTTCTATGAAACAATTATTAAAGGTTTTAATTACCTTACTCGTCGTGTTTATGCTTGCGGCATGTACAACGACAACACCTACGCCTACCGATCCGAAACCAACGGATCCAAAACCAACAGAAAAAGTATCACAAGGTGTTACTGACACTGAAGTGATTGTTGCTAACTGTGCTGGAACTTCTGGAGCATTAGCGACAGTTGGTGTACCATTCAATGCTGGTATCGAAGCATACTTCAAGATGGTAAATGCTGCTGGTGGGGTCAATGGACGACAAATCAAGTTTATTCATAAAGATGATGAAGCAGATCCAACTAAAGCAATCGCTTGTGCACAATCAATGGTTGAAGATGAAAAAGTCTTCGCATTTGTTGGACACTTCGGTACAGGTTCAATCGTAGCAACTTATGACTACATCTCTGAAAAGGGAGTTCCAATGGTTTACTACGCATCTGGAGTAAATGCTCTATTTAATGAAAAAGCTGAAGGAAATGACCGTGTGTCATTCCCAGTTCAACCAATCCTTATTACTGAAGGACAAGTTATGGTTGCTCGTGCAGTCGCTAACTTAGAGGCAAAAAAAGTTGGTATGATCTATACGAATGATGATGCTGGTAAAGATATGCTCAATGGTGCTCAAGCAAAAGCAAAAGACTTAGGTATTGAATTTGTATCTGAACAAGTTGCTGCTGGTGCTACTGACGTTTCTGCTGCTGTCACAAACATTCTTGCTGCAGGTGTTGATGTTGTTCTAGCTGGAACAATCCAACCAACATTACCAACAATTATTGCTGGTCTAGTTGCTCAAGGAAATAAATCTCCTGTCATTACTTCTTATAACAATGCTGATGCTAAAATTGCTGCTCAAATTCAACCACAAGTTACTGGTAAATTTGATGTCTATGCTTCAGGATGGATTGATTTAACTCAAGAAACAGCTGCTGCTGAACTTGGACAATTCTTAGAAAACATTACTCCTGATCATGCAGCTTCCGCATTTGCGACAGCTGGTTGGATTGCTGGACACTTCTTTACAGAAGGATTAAAAGCAGTTGGTGACAAGACACTTAATTGGGATAACTATGTAAATGCACTTGAAAACGCAAACGTTAAAATTCCTTTTGGTGGAAAAGTTGACTTTAAAAATGGACGTCGTGTAGGAACAGACTCGATGACATTAATGCAACTTGGTTTAGTGAAAGCTGCTGATGGAGCTGAAAATCCAGGTTGGAAACTCACTCAACCACTTCAAAACATTGAAGAAATTCTAGGAAACTAAGAATCAACTTGAAAGGGTGCCTAGTGCACCCTTCATTTTTTAAAGGAGAGTCTATGGCAAAAATAATAACAGTTCAAGATGCATTAAATATGATAAACGCTGGGGATGAACTCGTCACAGGATTGGGTTGTTCTGAAGCATTTGAAATTCAAAGTCAATTGCACACCATTGCTGATCGCATTGATGAGCCAGTAATTATTACAAACTGTTTACCAATGAATAATTACAATTACCAATCGAAAGAATATGCTGATAAGTTTTTTGTGAACGGTTGGTTCTACTCACCAGCTGTACGTAAGATGCACAACAATGGCAATGCATCGTTTCTACCCAATCATTTACATTTAGCAGGAACACGAAGATTAGACTACAAAAAACCACGTTTTTATGTCGGTGTTTGTTCAGCGGTGGATGAACACGGATATGTCTCATTATCAACAGGAAACACCTACGAAACATTAATGATCGAAGTAGCTGATATTGTCATCCTTGAAACCAATCCAAACTATCCTCGTACTTTTGGTGATGTACATCTTCATGTTGACAAAATTGACTATTTAATTGAAGCGAACTACCCAGTTCCTGTAATCCCTACAACTGAACCGAATGAAAAAGATGAAATCATTGGTAAGTTCATTGCTGATTTAATCAATGATGGCGATTGTATTCAACTGGGAATTGGTGGAATTCCTAATGCTGTTGCTAGAGGGTTGTACGGTAAAAAAGATTTAGGTGTTCATACCGAAATGTTAACATCCGAAATTGCGAGACTAGCAAAAGCGGGTGTCATTACTGGCGCAAAGAAACAAATCAATAAAGGGAAAATGGTCACTACCTTTATAATGGGTGATAAAGAGCTTTATGATTTTGTTGATAACAATCCAGCGGTTGAAGTACTTGCTGGTCGATGGGTCAATGATCCTAAGACGATCATGCTTAATGATAACCAAGTATCAATCAATACAGCGATTGAAGTTGATTTAACAGGACAATGTGCTTCTGAATCACTAGGGCCGGTTCAGTACTCTGGTACCGGAGGACAAGCTGATACTGCACGAGGAGCACTCTATTCGAAGAATGGTCGTTCGATTATTGCATTGTATTCTGTAGCGATGGTTAAAAATCCTGAAACTGGTGAGCGTGAATTGAAATCGAAGATTGTTTCTCAATTAACCCCAGGTGCAATTGTCTCTTTACAACGTCAAGACACCGATTATATCGTTACAGAATATGGGGTTGCTAGACTCCGTGGTAAGAACGTTAAAGAACGGGTTGAAAGTTTAATTGCGATTGCCCATCCTGATTTCCGTGACCAACTCTATCAAGATGCTAAAAGATATGGCATTGTTGGTTAGTGGGTATGATTTTTAATTACAACGATAAACACGTTTATTATGAAGTACATGGGACAGGAAAACCGCTACTGTTCTTAAATGGCATTATGATGTCAACGAAAAGTTGGGCTCAATTTGTTAAACCATTAAGCTTGAATAATCAACTGATTTTAGTGGATTTTCTTGACCAAGGACAATCATCAACATTGGAGGGAATGGAATACAATCATTCGATTCAAGTAGAGATGATTGAAGCGTTTATTGATTACTTAAACCTAGAGAAGATCCATCTGTTTGGTGTCTCTTATGGTGGTGAAATAGCGATTCAAGTTGGTCAAAGAATTCCAGACAGAATTGAAAAACTGCTATTATTTAATACGTGTGGAGAGACGACGTATTGGTTACAAGAAGTTGGTAATGCCTGGAATGAAGCCGCTATTAATGGTTTATCGTATTACTTAACTACAATTCCTGTAATTTATTCACCAAAGTTTTTTACTCAGAATCGAGAATGGATTGAAAACCGTAAGAAAGTATTACTTCCTATCTTTAGTAACCCGCAGTTTATTGGTCAGATGAAACGATTGACCAATTCCTCATTGGACTATAATGCGATGGAGTCGATGTCAAAGATTACTGCTAAGACACTGATTGTTGGGTGTGAGTATGATTTTGTGACTCCTTATTATCAACAAGAAGATCTAAACAAAGCAATTGTGAATAGTGAATTAGTGTTTATTCCTGAGAGTGGACACGCTTTATTTTATGAGAAACCAACTGTATTTTTGAGTTTAGTGTTGGGATTTGTTAGTTCATTCTAATGAAGAACAGTGGTAAACTAGTGCAAGGAGATGATTGATATGTCGTTAGTGAATCAACCAAAAACCCAACGGGGACAAGAAACCTTAGATAATTTATGTGCTGCTGCAGAGCGTGTCTTTTTTAAGAAAGGCTATCATACTTCGACGATTAAAGATATTACTGAAGAAGCAAACATCGGTTTAGGAACCTTTTATATTTATTTTAGTGATAAGAAGAGCTTGTACGAATACTTGTTATCAAACTATAGCGTTTTTATTCGTTCAGCCATCAATAAGAAAATAAAAGGGTTAACCAATCGTTTGGATATTGAAAAAGCTGGATTAACAGCTTATCTTGAGGTAGTTCGTGATAATCAATACATCTACAACATCATTTGGGAATCACTGTATATTGATAAACAATTGTTTGTAAACTATTACAAGGATTTTGCGAATCACTACATTATCAATATAAAGAAAGCTCAAGCCGATAATGAAATGCGAGAATACAACCCAGAAACATTAGCATATGTCTTAATGGGTATAGCTAACTTCGTGGGGATTCGCTATGCAATGTTTGAACAACGTGATAATTTTGATGACATTGTGAATGATATTGGTCAACTCTATGAAAATGGACTGTTTTTTGCTAATAACAAGAAATAAAAATTAATTGCAAACAAAAGGAGAAGCTATGAATAAAGTATATATTGCTGCAGCGAAACGGACAGCTGTGGGGTCGTTTCTTGGAACACTCAAAGATACACCAGCATCGGTATTGGCTCAAAAAGTTATTGAACAAGTGATTGAAGATACCAAAATTGATCCAAAGGATCTTGATGAAGTTATCTTTGGTAATGTCTTAAGTGCAGGAACTGGACAAGGCATGACTCGTCAAGCGTCTGTGAACGCAAAAGTTCCAATTGATGTTCCTGCGTACGCCATCAACATGTTGTGTGGATCTGGTATGAAAACAGTAATTAATTCCTACATGCAAATTGCGAGTGGTTTACACCATGCCATTATTGCAGGTGGAGCAGAAAGCATGTCAAGAGCACCCTATTTAGTCGATGCTAAAATACGTTTAGGTTCTAAAATGGGTGAGCTGAGTATGGCAGATCATATGCTAGTCGATGGTTTGTTGGATGCTTTTCAAGGGTACCACATGGGGATTACTTCTGAAAATATTGCTGAAAAATATGGTATTACTCGCCAAGAACAAGATGCGTTTGCAATTGAATCTCAAAGAAGAGCTATTGCAGCAGATGTACGCGGTGATTTTGTTGATGAAATCGTACCTGTTGATATTCAAGTACGTCGGGATGTGATTCGTTTTGACAAAGATGAGTACATTAACCGTCATACATCGTTAGATAAATTGGCATCGCTTCGTCCAGCTTTCAAAAAAGATGGTGGGGTTACTGCAGGTAATTCATCAGGGATTAATGATGCTGCTAGCGCAACACTGGTTGTGTCTGAAGCATTCGCAACCAAGAACAATCTAGTACCACTTGTTGAAATTATTGGTGTTGGTCAATCAGGAGTTGATCCTGCTACTATGGGTCTTGGTCCAACTCCTGCGATTCGACATGCTTTAGCTCATGCAAATTTGACACTTAATGACATGGATGTTATTGAGTTAAATGAAGCATTTGCTGCACAAAGTTTGGGTGTTATCAAAGAATTAGTCGATGAGTTTGGTGTTGATCGTGATGAATTATTAGCTAAAACAAATGTTAATGGTGGAGCAATTGCGATTGGTCATCCGATTGGCGCTTCAGGAAATCGTATTATTGTAACACTAATTCATATTATGAAAAAACGAAACCTAAAATATGGTCTCGCTTCTCTATGTATTGGTGGGGGAATGGGAACAGCAATTATCTTAAAAAATACAGCTAGCAATTAATTGTTAGCTTTCTTTAAATAACAGGTCTCTTTTCAGTAAATAATAACCCTTGAAAAGACTGATTTCATTGTTTAAGGACTCATCTTGAGAGTGACTACTGTAAGCATCTAATAATGTCATAGCTCCATAGGTATCATTGATTTCACCCAGGATATCTTGGCTTTTCTTGAGTTGTTTAAGGTCCATGACTTCTGACTCAAGCAGAGTTTGAACATACCTTAGTTTCTTGTATTTGATGCGCAAGGCATGAATACCTTCAGAAGATGATTCGTTGATCGATTTCGCTAACTTAATCAATGAGCGTGACCACTTGGACAAACGATTATCTACAAACTTTTGAAAGTTTTCGGATTGAGTAGAAGCAAGGGTAAGGTTAATCATGGTACTGACTTTATTAAAAGGTGATTGAAAGTCAGTTGCCATCACAGCGTTTTTGTGTTGTTCACGTTCTTCGCTTAATAATGTAGATAAGGCTATACAGTTTTTCATCACTGAGTTTTGTTCTTGAAAACTGTTCAATTCAACCATCAACACATCTAGATTCCTTAAGTCAGCAGAGGTTTGATGTAGTTTTCTTAGATGTGTTTGAATATCTTGGTAAGTTTCTTTTTCAAGTAATGGTTTAATGAAGGATATTAATGAGCGAAGTTGTCGGATGGACACACGAAGTGCATGAATCGTTTCGATGGCGTTTGGATTTCTCAGAAACTCTTGATATTGTTGTTGAATATCTTTTTCTAAATGAATGATGATGTCATGATACTCAGAGAGTGTTTTCATAGGGTTCACATCCTTACTAGTATCTTCATCATAGAACAATGGGAAGTGCTTTTCAATTTTGATTATCTTTATCTAGAATTTATCTGTAAGCGCTTTAATTTTCTGGGGTTCTTTGTTATAATTTATTTAGGATTTGTGAGGAAGCTATGAACCATAACATCTTGACAACACCATCCAATCGAATAAGCTAAGACCGTTTTTATTGTAGCTACGGTCTTTTTTATATCATAGTTGAAGGAGGAAACACTATGGATAAATTTACATACATGGAAAAGTATGGTTATGAACAACTCGTATATATGTACGATCGAAATTCGGGATTAAAAGGACTAATTTGTGTTCACGATACAACCTTAGGACCAGCTTTAGGGGGTTCGCGCGTGTGGGAATACGAAAATGAAGAAGATGCTGTTTATGATGTTCTTCGATTAGCTCGAGGTATGACAAAAAAAGCTGCTTGTGCAGGTCTTAATTTAGGTGGTGGAAAAGCTGTTATTATCGGTAATTCCAAGAAACTGAAGACAGATACAGTTAAACGCGAAGCGTTTTGGCGTGCGTTTGGTAAATATGTAGAGTCTTTAAATGGTCGTTATATTACTGCTGAAGACGTTGGTACGAGTACAGAAGATATGAACTTTATTAACATGGAAACAAATCATGTTGTGGGATTAGCAGATAAGAGTGGTGATCCATCGCCGTTTACTGCGTTGGGTACTCTAAAAGGAATCAAAGCGTGTCTGAAAGAAGAAAGAGGAAGTGCTAAGTTAGATGGCATCACAGTAGCGGTTCAAGGTGTAGGTCACGTGGGTTACTATCTATGCGAGCTACTTCATGCTGAAAATGCGAAACTGGTTGTGTGTGATATTGATCCTGAAAGAACTCAAAGAGTAGCTGATGAGTTTGGTGCTAGAGTTGTTTCTGTTGATGACATTTATGATCAAGAATGTGATGTGTTTGCGCCTTGTGCATTGGGAGCTACGATTCATGAAGAGACTTTAAAGCGTCTAAAATGTAAAATTATTGCTGGTTCAGCTAATAATGTTTTAAAAGATAGTGAGATTGATGGACAGTTGGTTCATGATCTTGGATTTGTTTATGCTCCAGATTATGTCATCAATGCTGGTGGATTGATTAATGTGTATCATGAAATTCAGGGATATAAGAAAGAAAACGCAATCCGAGCTGTGGATTTAATTTTCGATCGTGTTCGTGAGATTATTCGTTTATCGAAGGAAACCAATAAGCCTACGTATTTGGTTGCAGATGAAATGGCTGAGCGTCGTATTAATATGATGAAGAATATTAATAGTATTTATCTTAAAAACGGTAAAGAGTAATGGCAAAAGGTAGAGTTACTATTGATCAGGATCGCTGCAAAGGGTGTAGTCTTTGTGTGAGTGTGTGTCCTGTCAAGATTTTATATTTGGATGAGACAAAGACGAATCAGCGAGGATATCATCCAGCAAGTGTTAGTGAGCCAGATAAATGCATTGGTTGTACTTTTTGTGCAACGATTTGTCCAGATGTTTGTTTTACTGTTGAAAGGATATCGTAATGGCTAAAATATTGATGAAAGGGAATGAGGCAATGGCTCTCTCGGCGATTGCGGCAGGTTGTGATGGCTTTTTTGGTTATCCAATTACCCCTCAAAATGAATTAATTGAGACGATGTCAAAAGAGATGCCAGCCAATAATCGTGTCTTTATTCAAGCAGAAAGTGAAGTAGCTGCGATTAACATGGTTTATGGTGGTGCGGGTGCTGGAGGATTAGTGATGACTTCTTCCTCATCGGTTGGGATAGCTCTTAAACAAGAAGGAATTTCATATATTGCGGCTGCAGAATTGCCATGTGTCATTGTAGCTGTAAGTAGAAGTGGTCCTGGTCTTGGGGGGATTCAACCAGGACAAGCGGATTATCATCAATCGGTTAAAGGTGGTGGTAATGGCGATTATCGGGTTATTGTTTTAGCTCCTAATTCAGTTCAAGAAGCAAGTGATATGGTTCGTGAGAGTTTTGTCTTAGCTCAAAAGTATCGTAATCCAGTGATGGTCTTAGCGGATGGTGTTATAGGTCAAATGATGGAACCTGTTGAGATTAATCAGACTCCGGTGACTCGACTTGAGAATGATGACTGGGCAGCCAATGGTAATCATCAGTTACGTGGCAAACGCAATGTTATCAATTCGTTGTATATGAATCCTGATGATTTAGAAGCACACAATATACATTTGATGAAAAAATATCAACAGATTAGTGATGAGATTACTGAAGTTGAACTCTTTAATATGGAAGGGGCTAATCAGGCGTTTATAGCGTATGGTACCTCAAGTCGAATTGCGATTGCAGCGATTGATAAATTAAATGAAATGGGCAAGAAGGTTGGTTTGATTCGTTTGAAGACATTGTGGCCTTTCCCATATAAAGAAATTCTTGAAGCAACTAAATCATTGGATTCAGTCCTTGTTAGTGAACTTTCAATGGGTCAACTGGTTCAAGACGTTAAGGGACTTCTAAACAATCGAATAAAGGTTGGTTTTTATGGTCGTGCTGGTGGTAACTTGTTTACCCCAGAAGAACTTGTTGAAGCAATGGTTTCTTTAGAAACGGAGGTTGAACATGACTACTATATTTAAGCGAACCGAAGGGTTAACAGACACTCGATTTTCATATTGCCCAGGCTGCACCCATGGAATTACGCATCGGTTAGTTGCGGAAGTGTTAGAAGAGTTGGGTATTGTTGATCAGAGTATTGCGATTGCGTCGGTAGGATGTTCGGTGTTTAGTTATGAGTACTTTAATTGTGATGCGTTGCAAGCAGCCCATGGACGTGCCCCAGCAGTAGCTACTGGAGTGAAGCGGTTGCACCCTGATAAGATTGTGTTTACATATCAAGGGGATGGTGATTTAGCATCGATTGGATTAGCTGAGATTGTTCATGCTGCTAATCGCAATGAAAATATTACAGTTATTTTTATTAATAATGCAATCTATGGAATGACCGGAGGTCAAATGGCTCCGACAACTCTACACGAACAAGTGACTACCACTTCACCTTCAGGTAAAGCGGGAAGTCCGCTGAAGATGAGTGAACTTCTATCTACCATTGATCATGTTGCTTATATTGAGCGAGTGATGGCAGCGGATGTTAAGAGTATTCGTCAAACTAAACAAGCAATAAAAAATGCGTTTGAAGCACAGATGAATCATGAGGGCTTTAGTCTTGTTGAAGTGTTATCTTCTTGTAATGTTGGTTGGAAGATGACTCCTGTGGATGCCTTAGTTCATATTAAAGAAAAAATGGTTCCTATTTTCCCTTTAGGAGTCTTCAAGGAGAGAAAACATGGAAACGATTAAACTAATATGTGCTGGCTTTGGTGGTCAGGGTGTTTTGACGGTGGGTCAAATGGTAGCGATGATGGGGATGAAAAAAGGACTGCTCGTTAGTTGGATGCCTTCGTATGGTCCAGAGATGCGAGGCGGAACCGCAAACTGTCACGTAATTGTGAGTCAACAACAACAATCACCAATTATCAGTCAAGGGATTACTCATTTGTTAGCACTGAGTCAACCAGCTTATGATAAGTTTGAGAAGCAATTGAGTCCACAAGGCAATATTGTTTGTGGTTCAAAGATGATGGTTCCTTCAGATGAGTATAATACCGTTCAACTTGATTTTAACCAGATTGCGACAGACTTAGGGAATGCTAAAACTGCGAACATGGTAGCTTTTGGTGCCTTGGTGACAACGTTTAAGGATTTTACGCTTGAGGATGGTGAAGCTGTTATTAGAGAGAAACTTACAAACTTTGTTGAGGATAATGTGAAGGCATATTATCTAGGGGCAGAACTAGCAAAACAAGTAGTTTAGGTAAAAAAAAGAGCGATTCGCAAAGAATCGCTCTTTTTATTCACTTAGATAGTCAAATGCA
>CAZWPP010000033.1:0-12988 GCA_964635335.1 uncultured Erysipelothrix sp.
TAGGTAATAGTTTCCCTGTTGAGAAACGACTTAAGTAAGAAGAATCATACCCCACTTCTTTAGATAATGTGTTTAATTTAACTGATGTAATAATCAATAGTTGCTTAAATACTGACGAAAATTGCATAGTTAGACCTCGATAATATAATTATTATTTCATATCTTACTTATTCTTGATTATTACTATTGTTAAATCAATTTATTCATATTTCAATATATTGTAATATTAAACAACGCTAACTCCTAAAAAAAAGCCCTATTGGGCTATTTCACTTACTAAATCTTTGAAAACTCTACCTCGGTGTTCAAAACTATTAAACTGATCAAAACTAGCGCAAGCAGGTGACAACAGAACAATATCTCCTTCTTTAGCAATTTCCACAGCTTTGTTTACTGCTTCTTGTAAAGTCTCAACAATGATTGTGTCATCTCTTAGCTTTGCCAGCTCTTCTTTTGTTTGTCCAAAAACAATAAGCGCTCTAAGATCTTTAACATTTTGTCTTAATTCAGCAAATCCTGTTTTCTTGTTATAGCCACCTGCTAATAATACCACTGGTTTGTCAAAAGACTTGATTGCTACGTTTGTAGCATCTGGATTCGTTGCTTTAGAGTCATTATAGAACTCAACCCCATTTACTTCTTTAACAAATTCAAGACGATGTTCTACCGCCTTAAATGTTTTCAATTGGTTTCGAATATGCTCTATCGGGACATCCACTAAATATGCCATCATGACTGCTACGACAGTATTTTGAAGATTATGTTTTCCTGGTATTGTTAAGGTTGTAGAATCAAACAATGGTTGATCTTTATAATAGATCCAATCATTCACTAAATATACATCAGTTTGTTTCTTTAATGAGAAATCAATAATTTGACAGTTAGATATTGAGCTTGTTTTCTTTACAATCATCTCATCATCGATATTTCTAAGAAAAATATCATTACTATCCATTGCATTCAACAAATTGAATTTTGCGTCATAATAATCATCTAAACTATCATAGCGATTCAGATGATCCGGTGCTAGATTAAGTATAGCAGCAACTTTAGGTTTTATTGTTTCGTTATGTTCCAATTGAAAGGATGATAATTCAAGAGATAATCGAAGTGGTTCAGAATGTTTCAATGCAATTTCAGCAATCGGAATACCAATGTTTCCTGCACTAAAGACAGGCTTTTCTAAATTCGATAATAAATGAGTTAGAAGAGATGTCGTTGTTGTTTTACCATTAGTACCTGTTATCGCAAGCACTTCTACATCATCCATTAATCTTAGAGTACATTCAATATCAGAAATCATTTCAGACTGTAAAGATAACTTTCTAAGTAATTCTTGACGCGGATCAATTCCTGGACTCTTAACAATTGTATCGAATGAAACCTCTAACAATTGTTCATTCATCGGCAAATAGTCTTTGTCGTCAATGTATTTTTCGTCACTAATTGTTACAGCTATTTGTTTGCTTCGAAGCAAGTCGACCATCGCTTTTCCTGAGATACCATATCCCAACACAAGTACATTTTTCATTAGCCAAATATCACTCCGAGTATAGCAAAGACAACTCCTACAGCATAGAAGATGATGACAGTTGCTTCTTCACGAATACCTTTGATGGTAAAACTGTAATGAATTGGAGTGTACGGAAAAACACGTTTATTAAACAATTTGAATGAAGCCACTTGTATGATGACAGACAAGGTTTCAATAACAAAAACCCCACCGATTACAATCAAAAGAAGTTCTTTCTTTAACACTAAAGCACTTGCCGCAAACATACCACCTAACGCCAGTGATCCACAGTCTCCCATGTATATTTTTGCTGGTTTCCGATTAAAGTATAGATACCCTAATAAAGATCCTAATAAGCTAAAGAAAAAGATTGCCAGCGATAGTTGATTTTGTTTTAAGGCAAAGACAGTAAATGGAATCAACGCAATAATACTTGTTCCACTTGATAATCCATCCATACCATCCGTTAAATTGACAGCATTTGAACTTCCAACAAACATGAAAATAACAATGAACGAATAAAAAATACCAAGATTGAGTGGATTATCAATTAGTGGAACTTTTAGTGTCCCTGGAGCATTGTTCAAATAAACAACAGTAAAAATAACTGCAAGTACCAATTGAAGCAACAGTTTAATTTTTGGAGATAATCCATCATTTTTTCCGTCACGGATTATTTTATAATCATCTAAAAAACCAATCATTGAATAACCAATGAATGTTAATAAAACTAAGATGTAGTTAAAATCGAAAATATCAAACTTAGTTAATACAAGAGAAACAACTGTAGTCACCAAAACAAAGACTGTACCTCCAAGCGTCGGGGTAATTTCTTTATCTTTAAATTCTTTCAGTGCATATTCTGAAATTGATTGATGCATCTTTAATTGTTTAAAACGCGGGATTAAACGACTATATAAAATCAGCGTTAATGTTAAGCTGACTAAAAAGCTAAGTGCTAGTGTAACGATATCCATACTTCTCTCCTTTTGTTAAAACTACTTAAGTTTAACATGAATCTTGGTAGATTTCGATAGTTTTTCGCCTACAGGTATACTTTGTTCTACTACTTGACCACTACCTTGAGTGGTGATTTCTACACCTGTTAATATCCAAAAGTTATTAACATCCTTTAGTGAAAAGCCACTCATGTCTGGCATTAAGATTTCATCGGAGTTAGTTAATAGAAAGACTTTTTGATTATTGATAATTGTTTCTTCTGCGTGAGGCAATTGTTTAATAACTTGATCCCCTTTCCCTAATATAATTGGAGAAAGCTGAGACGTACTGAGTGCTGTATTGACATAATCAATACTATGATTAACAAAATGTGGAATTTCCGTAATTGTAGCATCGTTTGTTATTTCTTCATTATTGTCATTGTTTGCATCATATTTCATCGCTAGAACTTGAAGTAGCGCTCGAATCGCATCTCTTTTGTTGTGTGATATCGAACTCATTGGTCCTTGGAATCCCCAATACAAAACCACTTCAGGATCTTCATACGGTAATCCAATCGCAAAATTGGTTAAAGCAACATCGTTACTATATTTTCCATCAACAACTATTTGTGCGGTTCCTGTCTTAGCTAAAACTTCACTTGAATCAATTGCTAGTCGGTAACAAGTAGACCCTTTTTCAGTAACACAGTAACGCATTAAATCTTGAACTTTTTTCGCAGCTGTTTCTTTAACGGGTTTACCTACTATTTCTGTTTTTCCTTCATATGTTACTTGACCATCATTTTGAACAATTTTATCGATAAAATATGGTTTAACCATTGTTCCATCTGTTAGAATCGCGGAATAGGCTTGAAGCATCTGTAAAACATTGACTGTTATTCCTTGTCCAAAAGATGTATTGATAACTTCTATTGGACGATTTAATCTGTATTGACCTTTACTAGAAGTTAAACGATCCGTTGTCACTTCTTTAGCAAAACCGAATGCTTGAATATAGGATTCCCAGACATCTGTCCCCATTTTGGTTACTAATTCAGCTGTCCCTACGTTAGATGACTCTTTAAATCCATCCGCATAGTTAAACATTCCTTTGTTCCAACCACCTGCATTGGAAACAAATCCATGTCGCGTTGGCGTTGGTGAACGGAATATCTTTCCATCCTTGAGACCAATATAGAATGGTTTTGTATCAAATAATTCTTCATCTGAATAGTTTCCAGAATCTATCGCTGCAGCATAAGTAAAGGATTTAAATGTTGATCCAGGTTCATAACTACCATCAACACCATAATTGAGGTATACAATTTCTTGAGGAGGTCGATTTGGATCAAAACTCGGACTTTGTGACCATGCAACAATCTTACCTGTCTTTACTTCCATGACTGCACCAAAATAATTATCAGTGTCAGGATATTGTTCTTTAGCTTGAGTAAACGAGATTTCAAGAGCTTCTTGAATACTTTGATCAAGTGTCAAGCGTACATCAGCTCCATTGATCGCTGGGGTTTCTTGTATAGTCGTGTCATCAATAATGTATCCATGGTAATCTTTTTGATAGATGCGCTGACCATTTGTTCCGATTAGTTCTTTGTTAAAATTCTTTTCAATACCCATGTAACCATAAGTTAATTGTTTTTCTTGATCATAATTACTAAAACCAATCAAATTACTCGCAAAGTTACCTAAAGGATATTGTCGTTTATAGGTTTTAATGAATTCAATACCAGGTAATTTTAGTTCATCAATCGCTTCTTTTTGGGATAGCGATAAATTTCTTCCCAACAATCCAAATTCAACTTGATATTTATCTTGTTCTAAAATACTTCTAAAACGTTCAACATCCATATTAATTATTGGGGCAATTTGTTGAGCGGTTAAATCTTTATCTACAACATAAGCAGGTGAGTTATTAATCCCTACTCGATTCTTTGACAAGATAGCTACTAAGTCATAGGTCTGTGAATCGGAAGCAATAATATTTCCGCTTGAATCTAGAATATTTCCTCGTCTCGCTCTTAAAGTACTGGTTTGTATATCAAAAGAATTAGCTGCTTCTTTTATGTTTTTTTGTGTATACACATGATATCCAGGCACAGAAACTGAAAAAACATTAGTTATAAGTAAAACTAATGCTAGAGCCATGATAATAAGAAAAGTTGTTAATTTAGCTGACTGTTTCATTATCGTCCCTCTGCTAAAGTGACGATATTAATTTGTTGATTTTGCAGTCCTGACTCCTTTGCTATTTTCATGACATTTTCATAGGAAGCAAGTTCTCTAATCTCAAGTGCAATCGCTTCATTAACGATACGTGTTTGAGCAATTTCTCTCTCAACTTTTTGAATTTGAACATTCAGAGTAACTGTATTATTCTTTATAAAGATAGATGTGTATAAGAAAAGGAAAAATGTAAGCACAAACAATAGGACGATTGGACCATTGTAATTGAATCTTCTTTTCTTGACAGTTTTTAATAGTGGTGCCATGACTTACTCCTTTTTCTGTAGTATTCTTAATTTTGCAGAATGTGATCGAAGATTTGTTTCTTTTTCTTCATCACTCACTTTGATGACATTTTTTGTTAAATGTGTAAACTCAAGTTGAATCTCTTCAAGTAACGGAACTCTTCGATTCATTTTTGGTAGTTTAGAAACTGAATTGAAGATTTCCTTTACAATTCTATCTTCCAGTGAATGAAATGTTATCACAACACATCTTCCCCCTGGATTTAATAGTTTAATGACTGAATTCAAGCTTACTTCCAAAGATTCAAGTTCTTTATTGACCTCAATCCGAATTGCTTGAAATACTTTTTTTGCTGGGTGACCTTTAGAGTTAAGAACTTTGTTTGGTAACCCTTTTTTTATGACATCGACTAATTCAAGAGTTGATTCAATCGGTCTGTTTTTGATTATTTGTTTAACAATGCTGTTGGAGTATGTTTCTTCACCATATCGATAGAAAATTTCTTTCAGTTGATCTTCAGGATAGGTATTAACGACTTCATAAGCACTTAATACTTGAGATTGATCCATTCGCATATCTAAACGTGCATCAAAGCGGTAGGAGAATCCTCTTTCAGGAGTATCAAATTGAGGGGAGGAAACACCTAAATCATAGAGGATTCCATCCACACCTTTTATGTTATAAGAGCTCAGTACACTGGCTATATTTGCGTAGTTCGTGTGACAAAATGTAATTTTATCTAAATAGTTTTCTAAGTGAGTTTTCGATGCTTCTATCGCTTCTAAATCTAAATCAAAGACATAGAGATGACCACTCGTTAATTGTTTTACAATTTCTAAGCTATGGCCCCCGCGTCCTAAAGTAGCATCTACGTAAATGCCTTCAGGCTTGATGGCGAGGGCTTCAATAGCTTCAGATTTAAAAATCGAAAGATGACTTCCCATCATCGTAGGTATTCCGTCAGTTTTTCTGCGGTATCTTCTATTGAATCAGCTGCTGCGTTGTAATATTCATCCCAACGATCAGCGTCCCAAAGTTCAACATGATCAATTTTTCCTACAATAACACACTTTTTTACTAGTCCAGCTGATTCAATCAGTTTTGAACTAATCAAGATGCGACCTTGATTATCAATTTCTGCTTCTTGAGCTCGACCAGCAAATGTAGCGACATATTGACGAACAAATTTATTTGTTGATGGTAATTTCAACATTTCTTGAGCTTGTTGCTCAAATTGTTTTGCGGTATAAATGAGAAGGTTATTGTCTAAACCTAAAGTTACATACATCTTGTCACCAAGTTCATCACGTAATCTAGCAGGGATAATAATTCGCCCTTTAGCATCTAAATTGTGTTGATACTCACCGATGAACATAACGACACCCCACTTTCTACCACCTATTACCACTTTGTACCACCATTGTACCAAACTAATAAAAAAAAGTGTAGCCTTTTTACACTTTTTTCTTGAGTATTTTGATTATATTGAAATACAGAGGAACCGTTTACACTTATTCTCTAAATAACTCGCCATTCTAACTCAATATCAACATCGAATTTCTCTTTAACTCGTTTCTTACACTCCGAAATTACAAGCTGCACATCTGCTACTCGAGCATTTCCACAATTGACAATAAACCCAGGATGTTTCTCAGAAACTTGAGCATCTCCTATCCGATATCCTCTTAGGTCACAATCATCAAACAATTTCCAGATAAAGAGCCACTCACCAGCATTATCCTTAGGTCGCTTAAATGATGATCCACCATTTGGAAAGTTTCGAGGTTGCTTGACATATCGTTCTCTTCGATACTCTAACATCTTGTCGAGTATTTCCATATAGTCACCAGGTTTAATTTTTAATGAAGCACTTAGTACCACAACATTCTGATTATTCAATTCAGAATGTCTATAAGAAAAGAAATTTTCGTCTGGATATATTATCCGTGTTTCTTTAGTGTCATAGTCATATACTTCAATCCAGTTTATGTACTGACCGATAGTGTATTGCCATTGACCTGCGTTCATCATCAGAGCTCCACCAAGAGTCCCTGGAATGTCTTCACAAAAAGCATACCCATTAATCGAGTTTTCACAAGTAAACCAAGCGAGTTTGTTTAAAGTGACACCTGCTTGAGCATACAGTTGATCCCCATTTATTTGTATTTTATCAATCATCGTTGTGACTATAAAAACTGTAGATTCATCATAGCTTGTTTGTTTAAAAATCATGTTTGAACCATTACCAATTATAATGATTTTACGATCATCATAATCTCTTAAAGCACTAATCAGCCCTTTTTTTGTTAAAGGAAGAATTATAATTGATGCTAGAACATCAAGTCTAAATGTGTGAAATCTTTGTAACGAATGATTTCTTAAAACAAAATAATTACTGTTCATAGTTTAGCCTTCTATTGGATATAAGATAACAGCTTTGGTAAATCCTTAACCGTTATGATAGCAACAGGTCCCTTTCTTTTTGATTCATTATTTAAAACAACAATCGCTCTTAGTGAATGCCCTTTTTCTTGTTGAACTTGAAAAAGATTAATAACATCATAAACAGTTTCATCTTCATACACTAACTTAAAGTGCTCAGTACGATCCATCTCAACAACATCTCTTACCTTGACATTTTTTAAATCAATTTGGCTATTTTCATTCACGTGATTGTATAGATAGTGAAGTGCCATTGAGCTATCGAGTACGTTGACAACCATAACACCTTCGAGTACTGGCATTTGAGAAAACCCATGTTCACTCATTTTCTTTAATACATCGCTGAATTTATCATCAATTTGGCACACAACTAATCCCCTGAGTTGAACATCTTTTATCAAAGGAGGCTTCGTTAACATTTTGGCAATGTGTTCAATTTCTTTAACAACACTTTCGTGTGGTTCAGCAATAACAGAGTTGTCTCCAGCTCGATCATGAACAATTGCGTTACGGAGTTGAGAATACTCCAATAAATTGTCACGATATTGTCTAATGATATCATTTCTTTTGGAGTACCGATGGACAAAATTCGAAAAACTAATGTTGTTGGCCGTGTCGTTCCACGACTTAAAAACTGACTCAATTATACTGAAGGCATCCAAGAAACGTTTTGATAAAGCTTTTTCTTCCATAATTATCTACCTATTTTTCTTCTAAATCCACCAAGCAAATCTTCTACCGCTTCTACCCGTAAAAAAAGCACTGTTGTTATATAAGCAATACCAGCCACAAGAATAGTGACTAACAATGATAAAGAATTTCCAAATTTCAGGTTCATAACTCTAAAGACGATAAAAACAACTATTCCCATTACTAAACCAGCTAGAAACACCTTAACTATTTGTCTCAAAAATTTTCTAAAATTAAAACTTGTAAACTTATAGCTCAAACGCCATGCAACAAGTCCTACCCCAACAAAATAAGCAATCGCAATAGCTAATGTAACACCAGGTACACCCAGAAATGAGCTCAAAATATAATTCATTGTAATTTGAATCGCTATGACAATAATCGACAAGAACATCGGAGTTCTATTGTCTTGAAATGAATAAAACACTTTGATACATAAATTATAAATCGATACCGAGATAATTGCTAGTGAGTAGTTTCTTAAGACAGGTGTTAATGCATTAACACTGTCCATAGTAAATACACCTTTAAAATAGATGAAAATGATAATTGGTTTTGCTAATAAAAATAAACCGATGGCACTAGGGATAACAAATACCAGCATTGAAACCAGTGATTTGCTGAATTCGTCTTGTGCTTCTGTCTTACGTCCCATCGCAATTGCTTTAGAGATTGAAGGATACATCACGGAAGTAATTGATAAAGCAAAGATACTTTCTACAATATTACCTACTCGTGAACTGTAGTTTAGTAAAGCAAGTCCACCATCAAAACCTGAGACAATACTTTGATTAAACATATTTCCTATAGTTGCTGAAGCACTACCAATAATTAAAGGAACTGCTAAATAAAGCATTCTACGCATGTGTTTATCATTAAAATCAACATGGAATGAATACTTGTAACCCTTTAACCAAGCGAACCCTACAATTAAAAACGCTTGAATGACATATGATAATAAGATCCCATAGGATAACCATTGTTCACCTAATGAAGCAGATAGATACATAGCACCGATTAAAGCAAAGTTTAATGGAAATCCCATCAGCATTGGAATGACATATGCTTTTCTAACTTGCAAGAACCCTGTCATTATTTGGACAATACAGGTGAACATCAATGAAAAGATTGATACTTTCAAAAAAGGAATTATATAAACTAATACGTCGGGTTTTGCTTTTGGTAATAAAAACCCCACAACAGGTTCAGTAAAAAAGAAAATTAGCGATGAAACAACTAAAGCGATAATGAACATAACGTTCATAATATTGCTTGTGAATGTATTCGCTCGTTCAGTCCCTTCTTCTTGTTCAATTCGTGTGAACATCGGGATAAACCCCGTAACAAAAGCAGCTACAACAACCGAAAACACTTGGGATGGCAAACTGTATGCATAAACAAAAGCACTAGCTACTGGTCCATCACCATATAGTCTAGCTAAAAATGTATCTCTTACAAAACCGATTAATTTACTTGCTATAGTAGCAATCATTACAAATATCGATGCTTTTTTCATTAAAATCTCCTTGGACAAATTGATCAACGCGTATTATACCACAAAACATTCTTTAACAAATAAAAGAGGTTAGACAAAAGGTGGTTAAGTCTTCTGATCTATCCCCTTTAAATTAATTACTTTCAATTTGATAAGTGGTAACTATCTTTGAAACCTCTCTCTTAATAACTTCTGGTTTATCTTCATTCTCTACAATCACTTGTTTCAAATGTTCAAGTTGTTGTTTAAACTCTTGAGCATTTATCTCTATCGGTTTTCCAATATGAATTAAATGGTTTGGAGTATCTTGAATCCCTTCTTCATCCATTAAAAGTTCTTCATACAATTTTTCCCCTGGACGTAATCCAGTAAACTCTATCTTTATATCAACATTTGGTTCATAACCAGACAATTTAATCATATTGACTGCTAAATCATAGATTTTTACTGGTTGACCCATGTCAAGGATAAAAATCTCTCCTCCTCTAGCATAATATCCAGCTTGAAGTACTAAAGAAACAGCTTCAGGAATGGTCATAAAATAACGAGTAATGTCTTTGTGTGTTACCGTTACTGGACCTCCTTTTTCTATCTGCTTTCTAAAAACTGGAATTACAGATCCATTAGAGCCCAAGACATTTCCAAAACGGACAGCAACAAATTCGGTTGATTCTGAATATTGATTGAAGGTCTGAATAATCATTTCACACATTCTCTTAGAAGCACCCATAATATTTGTTGGGTTTACAGCTTTATCTGTAGAGATAAAGATAAACTTTTGAGTGCCATACTTAATAGCAGCTCTTGCTACATTGATTGTACCAAAAACATTATTTTTAATTGCTTCAGCAGGAGAGCGTTCCATTAAAGGAACGTGTTTGTGGGCTGCAGCATGGAAAACAATGTCAGGTTTAATTTCTTCAAAAACTTCATCGATTTTATCTTTGTCTCTTACTGAACCAATAATGACATCTAAATTTAACTGTGGATAATTTCTCTTTAATTCAAGTTGAATGTCATAGGTTGTATTTTCATAAATATCTAAAATAACAAGTTTCTTTGGCGAAAACGTTGAGATTTGACGACAAAGCTCACTACCAATAGAACCACCACCACCGGTGACAAGAACTACTTTATTCTTAATGTAATGTGAAACTTCCTCAACATTTTGTGCAATTTCTTTTCTTCCTAATAAGTCAGTAATTTCAATTTCCCTAAGGGAAGATAAATTGACTCCTTGATTAACAATTTCATAAATCCCAGGCATTGTTTTTACTTTGACTTTCGTTTCACTTATTAAGTTTAGAATTTCAATTTTATCACTTTCTGACATGCTTGGTATCGCAAAAATTATTTCTTCTATCCCTCTTGTCTCAACAATTGACTTGATATCTTTTCGTGATCCAATAACATAGACCCCACGAACTTTCATGCCATGTTTACTTGGATTATCATCAATTAACCCTAACACATCAAGATTTAATGAAGGAGTTTTCTCAATTTCTTTTAAAACCATAGTCGCTGCATCCCCAGCACCAATGATTAAAACTCTTTTTAAACGTCCAACTCGTGGTTTCACTTTACCAGTTACTAATCGATTGAATATTCTAAATGAAAATCGACTCGTTAAAAGAAGCAAAAACAAAATAAGTTCAAAAATAATTAATGTTGTAAATGAACTATTAAACTGTGGAAGTGTACTGACAACAAATGCGATCACACCATTGGTAATCGTTGCTAAAACAATTAAGACATAGTCTGTAAAGCCAGCAACTTCCCAAATTCTTTTGTATAAGCCGAATAAATAGTATACAAAAAGATGTGTCGCAATTAATGCGAGTAATGTCAGACTGTATAGATCCGAATAGTCTCTTAATGCTACTGCTCCAAACTTTAAGAATTGAGCACTAATAAATGCTAGCACAATAAACACGACATCTAATAATGCCAATTTTACGCTTTTCATTGTGTTTCCTCCATAAAAATGTTCTCGTTATAATTTTTTCAATAAGTTCTTAAGTAATTCAAACGTTCTCTTAAAAGACTCAATATCGAGTCGTTCATTCGGTGTATGAATATCATGCATAATTGGACCAAAAGCAACAATATCTAAATCAGGCATGTGTCCTTTAAAAATACCAAGTTCTAGACCTCCATGCGTAGCTTCGAGTTTAATATCAAATCCATATTGTTCTCTAAAAGCATCTTCTAGTGTAATTCTTAATTGACTTTGAGGATCATAGTCCCATCCAGGATATCCTGAATGATAGCTCGCTTCTGCATTGCACAAATCACAAATCGAATTCACTTGTCTCTTGGTTGAACTAATTAAGTATGGTTGTGGTGAACGAATTGAAATAGCTACAGTAATCTTGTCTTGATTGGTTCTAATTGTTCCAATGTTCATTGAATGAACCACTAGATTATCAATAACCATACTCTTATGGAAATAACCAAAAGGCAGCAAGTACATTAACCTTGAAAATTCTGTAGTTTCTAAACCATTAAGCACATAGGTGTCCTTTAATTCAACAACTCCTTTAATTGAAATATCAGGATCAGAAATTCGATAAACGCTCTTGATTTGCTTTTCAATGTCTACTAATTTCTCTAAAATTTCATCGGATTGTTCACTACGCACCCCTAATATCAAGTCGCATTCTCTTGGAATTGCGTTCTCTTTAAGTCCTCCATTGATAGAAGAAAAACCAATATCAAAGTCTTCTAACAACAGAAACAATACATCTGTTGCTAGTTTAATAGCATTCGCTTTTTCTTTGTCAATGTCAGCTCCTGAATGACCCCCAAGTAATCCTCTAACTTGAATTGTCATACGAGTTTTAAGAGTTTTTTCATATTTTATTGGATAGTTGATTTCACCTCTAGTTCCCCCTGAACTAGAAATGGTTGTTCGATATTCACCCGAACTATCTAATCCTATTAAACGTGTTGCACTCAATTTTGAGAAATCTAAATTAACCGCTCCGGTTAATCCTACTTCTTCTTGAACAGTAAATACACACTCAAGAGGAGGATGTTTAAGAGACATATCATCCAATATAGCTAGCATGTAAGCGACCGCCACCCCATCGTCTGCACCTAAAGTTGTGTTGTTAGCATGAAACCAACCATCTTTTTCAATTATTTCAATGGGATCTATATCAAAGTTATGATTGCTGTCTTCGTTTTTTTCAGCAACCATGTCCGTATGTCCTTGTAACATGACAGGTGCATGATCTTCGTATCCTTCACTAGCTGCTTTATAAATAATGACATTATTCATGGCATCTCTATAAACGGTTAATCCTCTATTATTTGCGAAATCAACTAAGAAATCAGCAATTTTTTCTTCTTGAAACGAAGCTCTTGGAATTTGACTAATTTTCTTAAAATATTCTATTACCATAAATACCTACCTTC
>CAZWPP010000034.1:0-12109 GCA_964635335.1 uncultured Erysipelothrix sp.
GTGATGTTAAGATTAAAGTGATTGAAGGGTCGTATTTAAACAACAAAATCACGACGAAAGATGATATTGACAAAAACTAATCGAATTGATTGGTTTTTTTTAGGAAAAAACACCTTTTTCTTTTACAATAAGTGACAATTGTGATAAGATATCCAAGCGAATAGATAAAAGTTATTTATTCCTTGCTCGTAAGGGCCATTAGACCAAAAGGAGGTGTACAATGAAAAAATATGAAGTTATGTACATCGTAAACGCTAATCTTGATGAAGCAGCTCGCGTTGAGCTAATTGAGAGAATGCATGCCATCTTAACTGACAATGGTGCAACCATTGACAATGTTAATGAATGGGGTTTACGTGAATTTGCTTATGAAATTAAATTCATGAAGCAAGGGTACTATGTTGTAACAAAGTTTACAACTGATTCAAATGAAGCAATAGCTGAATTCGAACGAATTGCTTTGATTAACAAGGATGTTGTCCGTCATATGATTGTCCATTTAGATGAACAGGAGTAAGAAAGATGAACACAGTTATTTTAATTGGTCGTATTACGAAAGACATTGAGCTTCGTAAGACCCAATCAGGAATGTCTTATGCGCGTTTTACGATAGCAGTCAATAGACGTTTCAAATCAAAGGATCAACAAGGACAAGATGCTGATTTTATTTCATGCATTGCATGGGACAAACGAGCAGAAACAATGTATCAGTATTTAGGCAAAGGATCACAAGTCGGTATCGAAGGAAGAATTCAAACAGGATCATATGATCGCGATGGACAAAAGGTATATACCACGGACATCGTAGTAGAAAACTTTGACTTCTTAGAATCACGTTCACAACGCGCACAAACAGGTGCCCAAAATCAACCATATTTTGAACCATCGAATCAACCATTAGATACTTCTTCTCAAGGAAGTAGTTATGATGACGATTATGATAGTGAACCAATTCTAGATATTGCTAGTGATGACCTTCCATTTTAAATAAGGAGAAAAATCGTGGCATTTAGAAAACAAAGACCAGCACGTCGTAAAGTCTGTTATTTTACAAAAAATAAAATCAAGACAATTGATTACAAAGATATCGAATTATTAGAACGTTTTATTTCTCAAAACGGAAAAATTATTCCTCGTCGTGTTTCTGGAACAAAAGCAAAATACCAAAGAATGCTTGCTACTGCTATTAAGCGTGCACGCCAAATGGCTTTGCTTCCATACGTTAAAGAATAGTATCAAACCACAGTTATAAGCTGTGGTTTTTTTTATCATCAATTCTATCCCTTCTCTGCCCTTTTGTGACAAGCCAAAATAAGTTATACTATTAGCATGAGAAAAAACAAAATACAACAAATCACCAAAGGCGCTATGCTCAGTGCTATTATCGGAGTCTTCATGTTACTCAACACGATGACATCATTAACGCTGTTTGCGATATTACCCTATTTAATACCAATTCCCTTTATTCTTTATGCCAAAGAATACGGATATCCACAAGGAATCATTATGCTTTTTGTAGTATTTGTCATTGGTATATTCTTAACACCTATCGAACAAGTTTTCATTGTCGCTATGTATGGATCAATCGGAGTTGTTTATGGAGACCTTGCGAAGCGAAACCTCAATGACAAACCACTAATATTGTTTACGTTTTTAGGAACAATTGTTGTTTATGCTGTGATGATGTTTCTGTTTTCATCCATTTACGGTTTTGATATTGTTGGAGAAATGAATCAACTCAAAGCACTTGTCACAGAAATGTTACAAGCAACCCCAGAGCTTTTATCATCGACGCTTAAAATGATTCGCCCAATTGTTATACTATCGTTTATAACGAGTGCTTTTCTAGAAGCAATTGTTATTCATTATCTAGCCAACATTCTATTTCTGTTCTTAAAAATCAAACCAATTACTAAAGTTAAATGGAGCCAAGTCAAGTATCCACAAGCATTAGGACTATTGGCAGCTGCCATGGCATTAGGTGGTACGTGGGCTGATCAAAATAAAGTAATTAAAGAGAACAGTGAAATCTTGTTATTTTTATCTATTATCGGATTTGTTTATCTAGGTTTTTTAGGATTCATTTTCTTCTACTCTCAAGAAAAATTCAAAAGGTTTCGATTCTATAGTATAATTGTCTTACTATTCACATTGGATTTATATGCGCCAATCCATATAGGAATTGGGTTGTTTACATCGGTGACAAATTATTGGAGGAAACGAAATGACTGAACGGTTTGAGAAGTACATTAATGTTCTAATTGTTTTTTTCGTTATCGAACTGTTAGTACTCATCATCGGATTTCGATTTTTCGATGAGTTTCTTTTTATCGCTCAAACCATCTTCTTGATTATCAATGGAATTGTTATCTTAATTATGCTATTTGTTTCGTACTATGAACAAAAACGAAGAACAGTCATGATTCAACAAGTTTTAGGCAAAGAAGCTAAAGAAGCATTAGTCTTTGGTGAAATAGGTCTTGTAACGGTTGATGAGAACTATATCATAACCTGGATGAGTTCTTTGTTTGATAGCTCTGCTTCACGTTTTATTGGTGAAAAGATAAGTTCATGGATACCGGATGCTTCCAATTTAATTCGAGGGAGTAGTGAAGAAATTCTCTTTGAATTTCGAAATAGAATCTACAAAGTCGTTCGCTATAAAGACGGACAAACCTTTTTCTTTAAAGATGTGACTCGTCAGGAAATTGCTACCAAGAACTATGACAATAACAAAGTTGTACTAGGATTAGTACATTTTGATAATTATGAAGAAGAAACGCAATACGAAGATGAGCAACAAACTCAAATCATTGATGCGCAATTGCGACAACCTGTTGTTAGTTGGGCAAAAGAAAGAGGAATCTTTCTTAGAAGAATTCGTACCGATCGGTATCTACTGGTTCTAAATGAAGAGATATTCTCAAGACTAGTTAAAGAAGATTTCGAAATCTTAAATCAAACCCGAAGATCAGCAGAAGCTTTAGATTTATCCATCACTTTATCCATGGGATTTGGTAAGGGAACTAAAGAGTTCGCAAAGCTTGAAGAACTCTGCAATCAAGCCTTAGAGTTAACTCAAGGCCGTGGTGGGGATCAAGTGGCGGTAAAATCTGCGAATGAAGAAGTTAAATATTATGGTTCGGGTTCTCAAGCTCAAGAAAAGGGTTCTAAAGTAAGAGCACGAGTTATGGCCAACGCAATCAAAGATATGGTACTCAATTCAGAAAATGTTATTATTATTGGGCATAAAGTGATGGACTTTGATTGTTTTGGTGCTGCTATCGGAATGAGTAAAATAATTCAATCGTATGGAAGAGATGTGTCGATCATTAATAAGAGTGGTGGAATTGAAGAAAAACTAGCAAAAACTATTGCGGATAATTATGATGAATTATCAAGCAATCATCATTTTGTTGATGAAGATGAAGCATTAAGTTTAGTCAAACCTTCAACTTTGATTATTATGGTGGACCATCACAATTTTGCTCAAACCAATGGGAAAGAAGTCATAAAAGTTGCCGGAAAAATTGCTGTTATTGACCATCATCGACGGACATCAGCCTTTGAATTTGATCCAATTTTATCGTACATAGAAACATCGTGTTCAAGTTCGTGTGAAATGATTAGTGAACTGTATCTGTATCAAAAGAAACCAGTAGAATTAAGTTTGCTAGAATCAACCATTATGTTTACGGGTACTGTTATTGACACTAATCACTTTAGAACTCGAACAGGTTCTCGAACCTTTGAAGCAGCTGCCAACCTAAGAAAAATGGGAGCTGATCCACAATTATCGGATAGTTTCTTGAAAGAAACTTACGAAGAGTTTGAGCTTAAATCTGATATTGAGTCTTCAGCGGTTAGATTTAATGATTATATTATCATTGCTTATGATAAACGACCGGTTAATCGGACTATTGTTAGTCAAGTAGCGGATCAAACCATAAAAATTGCAAATATTGAAGCAAGCTTTGTGATTGCTCCAATAACCAATGATCGAGTTGGTGTTTCAGCAAGATCAAATGGAAATGTCAACGTACAACTGATTATGGAAAAACTTGGAGGGGGTGGTCACTTTAATGCGGCTGCCTATCAAAGTGATACTGAAAGTGTATTACAGTTGTATGAGAAGATTTACGATATACTAAATAAAGAAAGCGAGAAACAAAATGAAAGTCATATTACTCAATGATGTTAAGAATTATGGAAAAAAGGGAGATGTTGTTGAAGTTAACGATGGTTATGCACGCAACTTTTTGTTTCCAAAAAAATTAGCTGTGGACGCCAACAAACACACTCTTAATAAACTTGAAGAATCAAAACAACAAGAGAAACAAGATGATCTAAATAAGCAAAATGAAGCGAAACAACTCGCAAAGGAATTGGAAAAGAAAATAGTTGAGTTTGAATTATCGGTTGGTAAAGAAGGCAAAGTCTTTGGTTCTATTTCTACCAAACAAGTCGTTGAAAGACTTCGCTCACAATATAAAATTGATATTGATAAACGCAAGATTAAGGATTCGTCACCAGTAAGTACATTAGGTTTGAACAAAATTAAAGTGGACTTATACAAAGGAATCATTGGCGAAATAGTGGTTCGCATCAAGGAGAAAAAATGAGTTATTCGCAGCAACCTCAAGCCATTGAAGCAGAACGAATGCTTTTAGGGGCCATTATGGTCTATCCTCAAGCATTAGAAAAAGTTAAGGAAACAGGGTTAAACTCAACTCATTTTTATCAAAAGAATCATCAAGACATTTTTAGAGCGTTTGAAGAAGTCTATCGACAAGAACAGTATGTTGACCTAACAACAACAATTACCTACTTAAAAGAAACTAAAGCTATTGATCAAGTGGGCTCAGCTCAGTATTTGTTGGAACTCTCTCAAGATATCTCGCCTTTATCGAGTTTGCCTTTTTATAGTTCGCTAATTATTGATAAAGCACAACTAAGAAAAATGATTAGTACGTCATTAGAAATTGGAAAACTAGCTCAATCTGGACAAGAAATCAATGAAATCCTAGATGAATCCGAGAGACTATTGTTGGAAGTGACTCGTAACCGCCGTACTAATGATTTTGAAGAAGGTGGAGTCGTAGCGAAGAGAGTGTATGACCACATTGTTACGTTAAGTGCTGGAGAAAGCGCAACAACCGGACTTAAAACAGGGTATAACCGTCTTGATAAAATTACCCATGGTTTCCAACGAGGTGATTTAATTATTCTAGCTGCTCGACCTTCTGTAGGAAAGACAGCTCTTGCGCTTAACTTTGGACTTGAAGTAGCTATTCGCAATGATGCGAGTGTTGCACTATTTTCTTTAGAAATGCCATCTGATCACCTTGTTGAGAGAATGTTAGCATCTCGATCACTGGTACCATCCGACAAATTAAGAACGGGTTATGGAATTACCAATGAAAACTGGAATGCTTTAAACGAGGCGGTTTTTGATTTAGAGAAATCAAAAGTATTTATTGATGACTCGTCAATGATTAAGATGAGTGAGATTTTTTCGAAATGTCGTAAATTAAAAGCGGATCATGGTCTTGATTTAGTGGTGATTGACTATATTCAATTAATTAGTTCGAATGGCCACTATGAAAACCGTCAACAAGAAGTGTCTCAAATTTCACGCCAACTAAAGATGTTAGCTAGAGAACTCGATTGTCCAGTCATTGCGTTGTCTCAATTAACACGGGCTGTTGAACAGGCGAACCGCGAGCCACAGCTTTCAGATTTAAGAGAATCTGGAGCGATTGAACAAGATGCCGATATTGTCTTTATGTTGCATCGAAAACAAACAATGGATGAAGATGTACCAAATTCTGTTCGTCCAGAAAATCAGGTGATTAATTTATTTATTCGTAAACATAGAAATGGATCAATCGGAGAAGTTCAATTGAATTTTATGGGAGCGTATAGTAAGTTTCTAGATATGGATAATTAATGAGATATTATATATTAGCTTCAGGATCAAAGGGAAACTCTACCTTAATTCAATCGGGGAGTTCGACGGTGTTAATCGATTGTGGGACGACAAAGAAGTATTTAACAGAGACTCTTAGTACTATTGGATACACGATTGATGATATTGATGCTTTAGTTGTAACACATACTCACAAAGATCACATCTCTCAATTGAAACTATTCAAAGATATTCCAACATTCGCAACTTTTGATACCAATCATCAGACTCAAAGCATTATTAGTGCTTATGAGTCTTTTCAAGTGAATGACTTAACATTCTATCCGATTGCTTTAAGTCATGATAGCGAAAACACCTTAGGGTTTATTATTTTTGATGGATATGAAAAACTAGTTTATATTGCGGATACGGGATATATTCGTGATCAAGATTTATTGCATCTGGTCGATGCAAACTACATCATTCTTGAATCAAATTACGATGAAACTTTGTTAATGCAGAGTTCTCGTCCTTATATGACAAAACAAAGAATCATGTCGGATCGAGGACATTTGAGTAATCATCAATGTGGTCAAATTCTTCAACAGATTATTACCAAAAACACTACAGAGGTTGTTTTGGCACATATGTCTTTAGAAGCCAACAGTGAGGATGTCGCACTAGCAACTATTAAGCCTTATTTAGAGGCACTAGACTATGAAGGAACTGTGACGTGTTCACAACAATTTGGTGTTGTTATGGGAGGTCAACATGATTAAGCTAGTGTGTGTTGGTTCGAACAAAGACAAGAACATGTTGGCGATTCAAAAGGATTTTGAAAAACGAATACAACCCTATCACAAATTAGAAGTGATTGAAGTGAAAGAGGCGAATCCGTCGTTTGAAGAGAGTAAAATTATTAGTAGTGAAAGTGAACAAATCTTATCTCAACTTAAACCGAGCGATTATGTTGTGCTCATCGATTTGCATGGAAAACAACGGGATTCTATTGAATTTAGTCATCAGTTAGAGCAGTGGTTAATGAGTAATTCTACACTCGTGTTTGTGATTGGTGGAAGTTTGGGGATGAGTGATGTCTTACGAGAGAGAAGTCAAGATCGAATTTGTCTATCCAAAATGACGTTTCCTCACTTGTTGGCACGGATTATGGTGTTGGAACAGATTTATCGTTCGTTTAAAATTAGTAACAATCAAAAGTATCATAAATAAAGGAGACAGTATGAGAAAACCAATCGTAGTAGTAATGGCAGCAGGTATGGGGAGTCGTTTTGGTGGATTAAAACAACTTGAGCCTATTGGACAACAAGGTGAAGTGATTTTAGATTATTCAATCTATGACGCAAAGCGTGCTGGCTTTGAAACAGTTGTTTTTGTGATTAATCATCGGATTGAGAAAGAATTTAAAGAAAAAGTTGGGAATCGTTTATCCGATTTCATTAATGTTCGATATGCCTATCAAGAAGTCGATAAAGTGCCTGAAGGGATACAGATTCCAAAAGGACGAGTGAAACCCTGGGGAACGGCACATTGTGTTGTTGTCAGCAAAGACGTCATTGATCAACCGTTTGCGATTATCAATGCGGATGATTTCTATGGAAAAGATGCGTTTAAAGTAATGTATGATTATCTATCAACCTTAGAAGAAGATGGTCAGTATGCGATGGTGGGATATCCACTAAAAAACACGGTTTCTGAGTTTGGTAGTGTTTCAAGAGGAGTCTGTCAAGTAAATGATAAACACCTACTTGAGGATATTGTTGAGATTACCGAAATCTATAAACGAGACAATCGTGTTGAGTTCAAACAAAACGATGAATTTGTTTCTCTTGATCCAAATACCTCTGTGTCTATGAATTTCTGGGGGTTCCATGAGGGATTTGTGAATCGAGTTGAAAATTACTTTGAGAAAGAAATTGTGAAGGTATTAGAATCCAATCCTGAAAAAGGAGAGGTGTATCTGCCTTCTGTTGTTAAAGAACTGATAAAACAACAAGCAGCGACTGTGACAGTTTTACAGAGTGATAGTCAATGGTATGGGATTACTTACCAAGAAGATAAGCCATTTGTTGTAGATTCATTGAATAAGATGATTGAAAAGGGTGAATATAGTAATCCTTTATGGCAAAAGTAGTCAATCCTCTTGTATTCTCGTTTGATTTAAAGTAAACTTTGGCTAACTATTTAACCCAGTGTTAAATATTTTGAATGATTGTCAAAGTTATTGAAATGGTTTACAATAGTATAGTAAGAATAATCAAGGAGGAGTTCTACAATGAAAGAAAAAACAGTCTTAGTCATCGATCCAGTTGGATTACATGCTAGACCAGCTACAGTGGCAGTTAATGCAGCAAGCAAATTCAAGAGTGAAGTCAAAATCACTTACAAAGGTCGTTCTGTGAACATGAAATCTATTATGGGTGTCATGAGTCTTGGAATCCCAACACAATCAGAAATCACTATCTCTACAGAGGGTGACGATGAAGAAGATGCAATTGTAGCAATCGAAGAAGTACTACGTACTCAAAAAGTTATCGAATAATAGTTTGTTAACAAAATTGGAACAAGTTTATGCTTGTTCTTTTTTTTATGTCTGTTACGGCTCTCAAGATTCATGTATAATGGAACTAACAATACTAGGAGGCTGATAATATGGCTACACAACAACAATGGTTAGAGAAACAAGGACTAGATTCACGTTTATTTGATCAACTTCAAAACGCATCAACAGAAACGTTGTATGATTCTTTTTACACACGTTTAGAGTTTGGGACAGCTGGAATGAGAGGTCTTTTAGGACCAGGACCCAACCGAATGAATATTTATACAGTTGGTAGAGCTAATACAGGTTATGGCAAGTATATTCTTTCGTTAGGTGTAGAAAAGCCTAAGGTTGCGATTGCTTATGACAATAGACACTATTCAAGTGAGTTTGCGATGGTGTGTGCTCAACTCTTGGCGAAACAAGGGATCGAAAGCTATGTTTTTGAGACATTGAGACCTACTCCTGAATTAAGCTATGCTGTTCGTCACTTAAATTGTGCTGGAGGGATTGTCATTACGGCATCTCATAATCCGAAAGAATACAACGGATACAAAGTTTATGATGAAACAGGATGTCAATTAACTCCAGAGAGAATTGAACAAGTCATTGATTATGTTTCAGAAATTGAGAATGAACTGGATATTGATTTTACTGTGACTCCAGAACAAGAAGCACTGATCCATATGATTTCTAAAGAAATCGATGAACCTTATAAAAAAGAAGTATTAGGTATACAACTTCGCAAAGAAGTATTGAAAGATAATTTAACAATCGTTTTCACACCACAACACGGCACAGCCTATCCGTTAATGATGGAGATTCTTGAGGAAGCTGGATATAAGGTTCATTTGGTTGAAGAACAAGCTTTCCCGGATCCAGATTTTGTTAATACCAAGACTCCTAATCCAGAAGATATCGCAAGTTATGATAAGGCGATTGAACTGGCGAAAGAAGTGAATGCTGATTTAGTGTTGAGTACGGATCCAGATGCTGACCGCATGGGAATTGTTGTGAAACATAAGGGAGAATATGTTTATTTAACTGGTAATCAGGGGGGAACAATTCTTCTTGAATATATTTTATCAACGCGTTTAGAAAAGGGAATTCTTCCTGAGTCTGGTCGTGTTTATAATACGATTGTGACGTCGGATGCTGGAGAACAAATTGCGAAGACATACAACATTAATACTGAGAAAACATTAACTGGATTTAAGTTCATTGGAACCAAGATTAAAGAACTTGAAGAGTCACAAGAAGGTGTCTTCTTGATGGGTTATGAAGAATCCTATGGCTACTTATTAGCACCGTTTGTTCGGGATAAAGATGCGTTACAATCGTGTTTAATGTTGGCGGAAGCTGCAGCTTATTATCAATCAAAAGATATGACACTGGTGGATGTTCTGTATAGTGTCTTTGATAAAGTTGGTACTTACTTAGAAGAAACTGTTTCTTTGACCTTTGCGGGTGAAGAAGGTGCACAACGTATTAAACAAATTCTTGGGGACTTGCGTCAATCTGCATTAACTGAACTTGGTGGGGTGAAGGTAGTTGCTTCTGAAGATTATTTGAGTGCTACTCGAGTTGAAGATGGCGTTGAAACGATGCTTGATTTCCCTAGTTCGGATGTTCTTAAATATTATTTAGAAGACGGTTCATGGGTGGCGATTCGTCCATCGGGTACTGAGCCGAAGTGTAAATTTTATTACTGTGTTAAGGCAGAGTCGATTGAACTGGCTAAAGAAAAGATTGAAAACTACAAACAAGCTATTACTACATTAACCAACTAGGAGGAATGTTATGTTTTTCGCAATATTAGATCAATTTCATGCAGGACATTGTATTGATGCTTACAAAGTATTTGGAGCTCATGCCCATTTCGATAATGAGCCAGGTGTTCGCTTTGTAGTGTATGCGCCTCATGCTAAGAATGTTCAAGTAAAAGGGGATTTCAATGATTGGAATGGTTCGAGTCATTGGATGAAACGGTTGAATGATAAAGGGGTATGGTCTCTGTTTATCCCGGGGTTAAAAGAGTGGACACTTTATAAGTATTCTATTGAAACCGAAGATGGGCGTTGGATAGAGAAATCAGATCCTTTTGGGTTTTATCATGAATTACGACCAAAAACATCGTCAATCTTTGTGAATGTTGATAAATATCAGTGGCAAGACAAAGAATGGATGAATACCCGTTCTAAAAATTTTGATAAACCAGTGAGTATTTATGAAGTTCATTTAGGTTCATGGCGTAAAGAAGGTCATGAATGGCAAACTGTGAAGGAATGGCTTGAACAATTGATTCCTTATGTTAAAGACAATGGCTTTACTCACGTTGAGTTAATGCCAATGAATGAACATCCATTTGATGGTTCGTGGGGTTATCAAGCGACTGGTTATTTCTCAATGACTTCTCGATATGGTCAACCACAAGACTTAATGGTGTTTGTTGATGAGTGTCATCGTCAGGGAATTGGTGTTATTTTGGATGTTGTTCCGGCACATTTTGTTAAAGATGCTCATGGGTTGATTGAGTTTGATGGTAAACCACTGTATGAATATGACAATCCTAATGATGCTAACAATCAATGGGGTACATTAAATTTTGATTTATGGAAAGAAGAAGTTCGTTCTTTCTTAATGTCTAGTTTTGCGTTTTGGTTAGATAAATACCATTTTGATGGTTTGAGATTTGATGCTGTGGCTCATATGCTGCATTGGGATGGAAACAAAACTAGAGGAGAAAACGCGGGAGCTCTTGCGTTTATTCGACGTACTAATTACTATTTGTCTCATCGATATCCTGAAGTGATGTTAATTGCTGAAGATTCTTCGGATTTTCAAGGAGTGACGAAACCTACCTTTGAGATGGGCTTAGGGTATGACTATAAATGGGATTTGGGATGGATGAATGATACTTTAAGGTATTTTAAGGAAGATCCTGTTCATCGTAAACACAAACACAATCTAATTACATTTTCGATGTTCTATTTTTATTCAGATAAATTCCTGTTACCGTTTAGTCATGATGAAGTTGTTCACATGAAGGGATCCTTGATTAATAAAATTTGGGGAACGTATGAACAAAAATTCTCGCAGCTTCGTTTGTTGATGGGATATATGTTTGCGCATCCTGGAAAGAAGTTAAATTTCATGGGGAATGAAATTGCGAATTTCGCAGAATGGGATGAAGACAAACAGGTTGACTTCTCACTTTTGAAGTTCCCAATTCACTCGGCGTATTTGCGTTACTTCAGAGATTTGAATTTAATTTATCGTTATTATTCAGCGCTCTATCGTTATGACTATGACCCGAAAGGATTCTATTGGATCGATGCAGATAATGCCAACCAATCAATCTTCAGTTTTGTTCGAGAAGATGAAGAATATACAATAGTAACAATCTTGAACATGACACCAACATCGTATGAAGACTATGTCATTGGAGTTCCGCATGCAGGAAATTACATTGAACTGATTAACTCAGAGAAAGATATCTACAATGGTTGCAATATGTGCAACTTTGAACCAGTGAAGGCACATCCTGGATATGCACATAACCAGCCGTATCATATCAATGTTCGGATTGCTCCATTTGCGTGCATCTATTTCTTGTTGGAGAAAGAAGAACAATAATTGAA
>CAZWPP010000035.1:0-11439 GCA_964635335.1 uncultured Erysipelothrix sp.
TATGTGCTTAAATAATTTCTAAACAAAAGAGTTTCATGAAAAACAGATTAAAAATACATGGCTTCCATTTCATGAAGCTTCATCACTTTTGTTTTTAAATACTATCAAAAACTGATACAATTGAGAAAACAATATGATGTTATCAGTGATGGGACGATTGAGTTTTTTGATATTTGCCATCCACAACTATTTGTTTATGAAAGAAGACACCTGGATGACAGATTACTAGTCATTAACAATCATTATGATCATGTGGTTGGTTATACTCTTCCATTTAATGGAGAGGTACTGTTGTCAAACGTAAAATGAGTTGTTGTGGAAAACGAAATTGTCTTGAAGCCTTATGAAGCTCTGGTCATCATCAAGAAAGGGTAAGTATGTTTAATTTTCTAAAGAAAAAACAAGCAGAACTGAAGGTGAATGAAGTTTATCGTTCTTTTGGAATAGGTAGAGTTGTTCCTTTAGAGGAAGTTCCTGATCAAGTGTTTGCGAAGAAGATACTTGGCGATGGATATGCCTTAGATTTAACAGATGGCAAAATTGTCGCTCCTGTTAGTGGAGAAGTAGTTGTTGTTTTCCCTACGGGACATGCGTTTGGCATCAAGACAAATGATGGAGTTGAAATATTAATCCATCTTGGTATTGATACGGTTGAACTTAATGGACTTGGTTTTAATAGTCAGGTGAAACAAGGTCAACACGTAAAACAAGGGGATGTATTAACCTACATGGATCTTGATGCAATTAAGAATGCTGGTAAGCCAACGATTAGTCCACTGGTGATTACATCGATGGAACCTGTTATGCTTCATAAAGCTCATGAGGTGGTGACTCATGAGACTGAAGGAATCATTACAGTTCACAAATAAAGAAAAGGTCATTGGGTTGACCTTTTTTTCTTAGTGTTTCTTATTATTTTTCGTATTTGAAGAGGAACTGAGTAGAAATGGCTATGTCCAATAATGTATTTAGCAGCTACTTTTGTTTTAGGGTTGGCGTTTTTTGGTGCATAAGAATGATGGAATTCACTTAACATTTCGATATCGTTTCCACCATCTCCAAACACAGCAACTTCAGAATAGTCAATTTGTAAATTGTCACAAACAATTCGAAGAGCAGCAGCTTTGTTAACGTCACTATGGGTTATTTCAAAGATACCATCCGCAAATGGAAGGTTTGCGACACTCGGGAAGTTGTCTAGATGTTTCTTGAAATCAGTTTTTTGTTGTGAGTCAAGAATTCGAACGTTCATCTTCAATATTTCTTGGTTTAGAATAAAGCTTGGATGGCAATCATAGATTCTGCCTTTTTGAAAATGCTTGATTATCTTTAAGAAATGCTTGTTTGACTTCTTCTTTTCAGTATCAAACGTTGCTAAATAGCTTTCTTTTGATGCATTCACCCATGTTTTGCTTGCTCCTATAAAATCAATGGGAGTATTTGGGAAACGTTTTAAGGTTTCTTTAATAAATTCTATAGGTAAAGACTTTTTATAGATGATTTCTTTCTTTTCGTTTTTAATCAGTGCACCATTGTTACAAATAAGGTACAAAGGTCTATCGTTGAAGTTAAGCGCAAAATCATCCATTTGCATCGAACGACCTGTTGCGATAACAAAATGGATGTTGTTGGCTATTGCTTTGTCGATAGTACTTAAAATGTAGTTGTCAGTAGTATGAAATCGATTGAGTAAGGTTCCATCGAGATCACTTGCGATTAGCTTTATCATAGTCACCAGTATTTTCTATAGAATTATGGTACCTATAGTTTACCGTAATGTCAATTCAACGATGTGAAGATATTAATTCTCACTACACAAAGTAAAAGAACACATCATTGTGTACTTTTAGAATATTCTATAGAGTTAATAAATCGTCAATCTTTTGTTCAATAAAATTTCGGATAGTAACAGCATTTTGGTATTTCTCATCAGTCGATCCCTCAAACATTGCTGGATCATCAATGTTCCAATTGATTCTTTCTCTGACACCTGGGAAAACTGGACAATTCTTTTCAGACTCGCGATCACACACAGTGATAACATACAGATAAAGTCGTCCTTCTTTATAAAAGTCAAAAACACTATCAATCGAATTTTCTGATGTATCGATTCCTATTTCTTTCATAACCTGAATTGCGAAAGGGTTAATTGTTCGAATAGTTAATCCAGATTTAAGGGAAACATTAACTTCAGACAAAAAAAGTTGTATCAATCGTAATGAAGACTATCCAGGATCAAAACTATAGAAAAATCAAACAAAATGAAAAGGACTAACACCTGAACAATTCAGGCATTAGTCCTTAAATCTAAAGTGCTGAGTATTGCCAAGATTGTGGACAAACTTAGTGACACTCTTTCTAGGTAGTATTATCTATTTTTAAATTCGTCAATCTTTTCTTCAACGTTTTCTTTGACATCTTCTGCCACATCTTTTACGTCTTCAACCTTGTCTGTAACGACATCTTGTACGTCATCTACTTTTTCAGATCCATCCCGTTTCAAGTCTTCAACTTTGTCTTTCGCATTTTCAAAGAGATCACCAGCTTTTTCTTTAAGTTCATTGAACTTTGGACCAGCTTTTTCAGCAACGTCTCCTGCGACATCTTTTCCTTTTTCAATAACATCTCCAGCAACGTCTTTTACTTTTTCAAGTGCAGGTCCTGCCTTCTCAGCAACATCCCCTGCGACATCTTTTCCTTTTTCGAAAACACTTTCAGCGACTTCTTTTACTTTGCTAAAAAAATTATTCATGTGTAAATCCTCCTTACATTAATTATAAGGTTATTTAAAATAATTACCATAAAAACACAACTTAATTTTAGGATTAATCATTTTGATTGTTTATTAAGTAGGGGAGGTACATATGTCAAATAAAGTACAAAAATTTTTAATTGAAGAAAATCCAATGAAAGCGAACCAAATGATTAATGAATATCTCGATGTGTTTAGAACTTATCTATATTCATTATCAATGCATGAAATTAGAAGGGAATGCATAAGTGGTTTAAATCGTATTGAAAGAAAGGATGCCATTTCAAGTTTAGAGTTAGACATTCGTATTAGAGTGGGTGATATTGTTTATGTCGATTTTGGTCAAGCTTATCTTAATGAGTCGGGTTTTCAACATTTTGGATTAGTTCTTGCCTTGTTTAGTTATAAAGCTTTTGTGATTCCAATGAGTTCAAATTATAAGACCATGAAAAATGCTCCAAACTATCCAGGAGTTATGGATTCTAAGAATCATCTTTATTACATTGGTAAACCTGAGGGGATGCACAAAGAATCTGTTTTGTTTTTAAATGACGCAAAATTTCTTAATACCGCACGAATTATTAATGTAATTGCTCATATTAGTCCGGAAAATGATGAATTTATTGAAATTCTTAGTGTTTATCGTGAAATATTTGAATAATCATTTGTTTTTTAATTTATTTGTGGTATTATAAACGAGTAATAAGAGTTAGTAACGTGAAATTGCACTTAAATGTTGATTTTAATTGGTACTTCTTATTTTCTAGAACTGGAGGAATATTAATGGCAACAGGAAAAGTGAAATTCTTCAACGCTGAAAAAGGGTTTGGATTCATTACTATGGAAAATGGTAAAGATGTATTCGTACATTATTCAGGAATTATTTCTGATTCATTCAAAACTTTGAATGACGGTGATTCAGTTGAATTCGATGTTGTTACCGAAGATCGCGGTGACAAAGCAGTAAACGTTACAGTTATTGGTTAATTTTAACTAAAATGTAAAGTTAGAGGTCAATTTATTGACCTTTTTTTATGTTGTAGCAAAGGGTGTAGAGCTTTTTTATTCGCATGCAGAGTGTTACAATATGAACAAAAGAGGGATAACTATGGACAAAGATCAATTATTAAATGAACTAAGTGAACTTGCTTATAAAGTTACACAAGAAAACGCAACCGAACCTCCACACAGCTCACCTTATAATGACTTAGACAAAGAAGGAATTTATGTCGATGTTGTATCTGGTGAACCTCTGTTTAGCTCTAAAGATAAATATGATGCGGGATGTGGATGGCCATCATTTACAAAGCCAATTGACAAGAATATTGTTAAAGAACATTTTGATTATTCACACAACATGCATCGTATTGAAGTTCGTTCAAAAGTAGCAGACAGTCATTTAGGGCACGTTTTTACAGATGGACCAACAAGCAAAGGTGGACTTAGATACTGCATCAATGGAGTTGCTTTACGGTTTGTTGCGAAAGAAGACTTAGAAAAAGAAGGATATGAAGAATACCTTAAAGAATTCGAATAAAGAGAAACAAATTATTGTCGGAGTATCAGGAGGGCCAGATTCAATGGCTCTTTTAGACATTCTACACAAAGAGGGATATAAGTGTCATGTAGTTCATGTTAACTACAAGCAACGTGATAGTGCAGAGCGAGATCAGCATATTGTAGAACAATACTGTAAAGACAAATCAATCGATTATTATGTTTTTGATGATTTTAAAAAATTAACTGGTAACTTTCAATCCAACGCACGAAATTATCGATATGAAAAATACAAAGAAATTTATGATAAAACAGAAGCCAATGGTTTGTATTTAGGTCACCATCTTGATGACCATCTGGAAACCATTGTTTTTCAATTAACCAGCAAGAGAACTCCCAATGTTATGGGGATACGACAACAGTCAACAGTAAAACAGATGAACGTGTATCGACCATTGTTGCATTTAACGAAAGAATCTTTAGTTGAGTATTGTGATAGTTGTGGAGTTGAATACGGAGTTGATGAAAGTAATCAATCCGAGAAGTATTCTCGTAATAAAATTAGACACTTATTAAAAACTCTTAGTGATGAAAGTAAACAAGAACTCATTGACTTTGCGAAGGATTATGACAAATTAACTAAAAATCATCTTAAACAAGTAAAAGATTTTATCAACGATAAAGACGCAATTGATATCAATCAGTATGCTGAGTTTGAACAATCTGAAAGACTCACGATTTTGAGAGAGTTTTTGATTCAACAGCAAGTTTTTGTGTATGGTTTATCGAAAAAACATTTGATATCACTTGATAAAAAGGTAATGAGTAGAAAACCAGGGACACAAAAGTTGGGGAATTCGCATTTTCTGTTAGTTGAGTACGATACTGTGTCAATTAATGCGGTCAAAAACTATGAATTCAGTGTAGTTTTTGATACAATAGAGTACGTGCATCATGAGCACTTTACGATAAGTAACAAGAAATTGGACGACTTTGGAGTAACAATTAGTCCTTCTGATTTTCCGATTATTATTCGTAACGCTCGACATGGTGATAAAATAACGATGCGCTATGGAACAAAGAAATTATCACGTTTCTTTATTGATCGAAAGATTTCATATCTAGATCGATTATCTTGGCCAGTTATTGAAAACAAAGACAAAGAAGTAATCTTTGTTTGTGAATTAGGTTGTGACAAATACCATTATAGTAACAATCACAATCTCTATGTGACTAGAAAATAGTAAGGAAGGAGTCTTTATGCATAAGGATTTAAAGAAAATTATTGTCTCAGAAGAGCAAATTAATGAACGTTCAAAAGAGTTAGGAAAAGAAGTAACTGAATATTATAAAGATAAGAAGGCTCCTATTGTTGTGGCATTATTAAAAGGATCAGTACCATTTCTTGCGAGATTAATCCCTCATTTAGATTTGGATATTGAAATTGACTTCATGGATGTCAAATCCTATGAAGGGACCGAATCCAGTGGTGATGTCCGGATTTTAAAGGATTTAGATCAATCAATCAAAGGTGATAATATTCTTATCGTTGAAGATATCATTGATACGGGCAGAACACTATGTGAAGTTTCGAAATTGTTGTATAACAAAGGAGCTAACGATATAAAAGTAGTTAGTTTGCTGGATAAACCGTCTCGTAGGCAAGTTGATATCAAAGCTGATTTTATAGGTTTTGAAATAGAGAATGAATTTGTTGTCGGATTTGGACTTGATTTCAATGAAAAATATCGCCAACTAGGTTACGTAGGTGTACTAAAAGACGAGTTGTATCAATAAAGGAGAGTTTATGAAAAAAATAAGATGGACAAACTTCTTACCTTATATCATACTAATTGTCTTCTTTTATATGCTATCTAATATGTCAGGGAATGCTGGAGTTGAGATTTTGAACTACCAAGAGCTAAATAAATTAGTTGAAGAAAAGGAAGTTGTGACTGCACAAGCTGACTATACTAATTTAGTGATCAATATTAGTGGAGATTATAAAGAAGGAACTGAAATTAAACAGTTCAGATCAAGAATTGCGAATACTGAGGAAAACACCACATTTATTCAAAATACTTTTGGTGAAAAGTTGTATGTCGCAGATCCGTATGAGGGTCAAGAATTAACAAACTTACTAGTATCTGTTGTTCCATATTTAATTATGATGGGCTTGATATTCTTTATGTTTTCACGAATGGGTGGATCAAACAAACAAGCATTCGACTTTTCAAAATCACCGGCTTCTTTACAAGGCAATATCAAAGTTAAATTTGATGATGTGGCTGGAGCTGATGAAGAGAAAGAAGAAATGCAAGAACTTATTGAATACTTACGACGTCCTAAGAAATTCGAAAAAATGGGGGCTCGTATACCAAAAGGTATTTTACTTGTAGGTCCTCCAGGAACTGGTAAAACATTGTTAGCTAAAGCTGTTGCGGGTGAAGCCGATGTACCATTCTATTCAATCTCAGGATCTGATTTTGTAGAAATGTTTGTTGGGGTTGGAGCAAGTCGTGTTCGTGATATGTTTAAGAAAGCGAAACAAACAGCACCATGTATTATTTTTATTGACGAAATAGATGCGGTCGGTCGTCAACGTGGAACTGGAGTAGGTGGTGGACACGATGAACGTGAACAAACACTGAACCAATTATTAGTTGAGATGGATGGTATCGGAGATAATCAAGGAATCTTAATTATTGCGGCGACTAACCGTGGAGACATCCTTGATCCGGCACTTTTAAGACCAGGACGTTTTGATAGAACAATTAACGTTTCGTTACCTGATAAAAAAGGAAGAGAAGCAATTCTAAGAGTTCATGCTCGAAATAAAACTATGGATCCTAATGTTAGCCTAGCTAACTTAGCATCACGTACTCCTGGATTCTCTGGAGCAGACTTAGAGAACGTTCTGAATGAAGCTGCTATTTTAGCGGTTCGTGAAAATGAATCGGTAATTATGATGCATCATCTTGATGAAGCAATTGATAGAGTCATGGCAGGTCCTGCGAAGAAGAGTCGTACCTACAGTGAAAAAGAAAAGAAACTGGTTGCTTATCATGAAACTGGACATACGATTATTGGTCTCAAATTGAAATCAGCTTCTGAAGTACAAAAAGTAACAATTATCCCTCGTGGAGATGCTGGTGGTTATAACTTAATGACTCCTCGTGAAGAAACCTATTTCCAAACGAAGTCAGACTTAATTGGGATGATTACTGGACTTCTTGGTGGACGTGTCGCGGAAGAGATTGTGTTTGATGAAATTTCTACTGGAGCATACAACGATATTGAGCGAGCAACTAAGATAGCTCGTAACATGGTTATGAGTTACGGAATGTCTGAGCTTGGAACGATTCAATATGAACAAGCGAATCACAATGTATTCTTAGGTAGAGACTATGGAAACACGTTAAGTTATTCTAGTGAAATTGCTTTTGAGATTGATAAAGAAATTCGCGATATTATTGATACTGCATATGAAAATGCTAAGAAAATAATCTTAGATAACAGAGAGTTGTTGGATAAAATCGCAATGACGTTAATGGATGTTGAAACATTGACGAAGGAACAAATCTTGGAGTTAGAAGCGGGTCAAGAAATGACCATGAGTTCGCTACAACTTCATGAGTTGAGTAAAAATAACAACGGATAATAAATGCACCTCTAGGGGTGCATTTTAAAACTGAAAGGAAGTAATTATGGAAGATAAAATTGTAACAGGATTGGCAAATGATGGACACATTCGAATAATGTGTATCTCTTCAACTCAAATGGTTCAAGAAGCAAAAGATAGACATGACCTTTGGCCAACAGCAAGCGCAGCTTTAGGTAGACTTATGTCAGTTTCAGCACTGATGGGTGCACAACTTAAGAATGAAGAAGAAGTCATTTCGGTTCGTGTTGATGGTGATGGAGAACTTGGTTTGATGAGAGTTGATGCTGCTAAAACAGGAGCGGTTCGCGGATTTGTGATGAATCCTCATGTAATGTTAATGAATGATCAAAAACATTTAGATGTAGGTAAAGCCGTAGGCAAAGGTACCTTATCAGTTTCTCGCAACTATGGTCTCAAGAATGAGTTTACAAGCTCTATCGAACTAGTTTCTGGAGAAATTGGGGAGGATTTTGCGATGTACTTTACACAATCCGAACAACTCCCTTCAGTTGTTTCAGTTGGAGTCTTAGTGAATAAAGACGGAAATATTGATGCTGCAGGTGCATTGTTGATTCAAATGATGCCAGGACATACAGAATCAGATATTGATATGGCAGAATATGTTGTTGAACATCTTAAACCAATTAGTCAAATGATTGTTGAAGGAATGACTCCTGAAATGATTGTTTCAAGCTTGTTTAATGAAACAGAGCTATTATCACAAAGTGCTGTTGAATTTAAATGTCATTGTAATCATGACAAAATGCGTGAAACATTAAAGACATTAACGGTTCATGATTTAGAAGAGTTGATGCATGAAGATGAAGGAGCTACTCTAGAGTGTCAATACTGTAATACCCATTATCATTTTGATAAAAATGATTTGATGGAAATAATTCAAGAGAAAAAACATGTTGAAGATAGCCAAGCTTGAATTAAAAAACAATGTATTAGTAGCACCGATGGCAGGAGTTACGAATCTAGCATTTAGACAGTTATTAATTGATTATGAACCTGGTCTTTATTTTAATGAAATGGTCAGTGATCAAGCTATCAATTATCGTAATGAAAAAACACTGTTAATGACTCAGACCTTAGAGAATGAACACCCAATAGCTTTTCAACTCTTTGGTCATGATATCGATCACATGGTTAAGGCAGCTAAGTATCTGAACGATGAAACTAACTGTGATATCATTGATATTAATATGGGATGTCCTGTGAATAAGATTGTTAAACAGAACGCTGGTAGTGCTTTAATGAAAGATATTGAGCATGCGGTCAAGCTTGTTAAAGCGGTGCGTGAAGTTGTAACAAAACCACTAACTGTTAAAATGCGGGCTGGATGGGATAAATCGAGTGTGAATGCAGTCGAATTAGCGATTGAACTTGAAAAAGCAGGGGTTGATGCTCTGTTTGTTCATGGGAGAACTCGATCACAGATGTATTCTGGTGAATCAGACAATACTATTATTCGTCTTGTGAAAGAAGCTGTTTCTATCCCGGTTATTGGGAATGGTGATATTCTTTCGGGAGAAGATGCCTTGAGAATGATCAAAGAAACTGGTTGTGATGGTGTTATGATTGGTCGTGGATTACTGGGTAGTCCATGGTTGATTAAAGAATGTCAGCTTGCGCTGAATAATCAAGATTCAACTTTTGAAATCAGTCTCGATGATCGAATCGAGTATCTGTTAGATCACGCAAGAAAACTGATTTCACTCTATGGTGAAGAAGTCGCAATTAAACAGATGAGGAGTCATGGTGCCTGGGGACTTAAAGGCTTACCACATACTCATAAAGTAAAACAACAACTTGTACAGATGAAAAGCTATGATGAATTTGTTACAATATTAGAGAATTATAGAGGGCGTGAAAAATATGAGTGAACAACATTTAGGTGAACAAGAGATTATTAGGCGTGAAAAACTAGAGACACTTCGTGAAATGGGGATTGACCCTTTTGGGGAAGCGTTTGATAGAACGCATCGCAGTCAAGACATCGTGTCAAAATTTAGTGATAAAACAAAAGAAGAATTAGAAGACATCCATCAAGAAGTTATTATTGCTGGACGGATTATGACAAAACGGATTATGGGTAAGGCAGGCTTTTTGCATCTTCAAGATCGCGATGGGCAGATACAAGTGTATATCCGTAAAGATACCGTTGGGGATGAACAGTTTGATTATTACAAATTGTGTGACTTAGGAGATATCATTGGTGTGAATGGTGTTGTTTTTAGAACCAATCATGGCGAATTATCCATTAAAGCTACTAAACTAACACACTTAACGAAAGCCTTGAATGTTCTTCCTGATAAGTTTCATGGATTAACAGACAAAGAAGAAAGATATCGTCGTCGTTATCTTGATTTAATCTCCAATGAAGAAGCTAGACACCTGGCTTTCTTTAGACCGAAGGTTATTCGTGCGATTCAACATTATTTTGATTCTCAAGGGTTATTTGAAGTAGAAACACCAATCCTTCAACCAATTTTAGGAGGAGCGTCAGCTCGTCCGTTTGTGACACATCATAATGCCTTAGATATGGATTTCTATTTAAGAATTGCGACGGAACTTCCGCTTAAGCGATTAATTGTTGGTGGTATGGAAGGGGTGTATGAAATTGGTCGTCTCTTTAGAAATGAAGGGATGGATTCAACTCATAATCCCGAGTTTACTACTGTAGAAGCATATGTTGCTTATAGTGATATGCAAGGCATGATGAAGTTAACTGAAGGGTTAATTGAAAGTGTTGCTGTGGAAGTGCTTGGTAAAAAGGAAACGGAGTTCCATGGTCATATTATTAACTTAGATGGACCGTTTAGAAGAGCGAGGATGGTTGATTTGGTCAGTGAGAAGACGGGAAGAGATTTCCTAAGTCTATCTACTGAAGAAGCACTTGCTGTGTGTAAAGAATATGGATTAGAGCTAGATAAGCATCAACAATCGTATGGGCATGCAATTAACGAATTGTTTGAATTATTGTGTGAGAAAGATTTAATTCAACCAACTTTTGTTTATGGACACCCTGTTGAAGTTAGTCCGCTAGCTAAAATGAATAAAGAAGATTCTCGTTTTACTGATCGTTTTGAGTTATTTATTAATGGTGCGGAATACTGTAATGCCTTCTCAGAATTAAATGATCCGATTGATCAAAAACAACGGTTTGAAGCACAACTAAAAGAAAAAGAACTTGGGAATGTCGAAGCGAATGAAATGGATATTGATTATGTAGAAGCCCTTGAATATGGACTACCTCCTACAGGTGGTTTAGGTCTTGGGATTGATCGATTGGTTATGTTACTCTCTGGTCAAGAATCTATTCGTGAAGTACTTCTTTTCCCACATATGAAACATAGAACAGGAACTAAGAATGAAGACAACAACTAAACGGATTGTAATCTTATTTTTACTTGCGATGATGTTGTTAACAACATTCTCTGCAATGATACCTTTATTTACTTAAACCACTGAAAAGTGGTTTTTTCTTTGGTGTGCAAAAAAATGTATGCAATACTATTAT
>CAZWPP010000036.1:0-11309 GCA_964635335.1 uncultured Erysipelothrix sp.
AATTTTTATTTCTGTTTTTTTATTCAAAGTAGAAATAAGTCTGAAAGGACAATCAGTCAATTGTCCACATTGTGAAGGATAACCCAGCTATTTTAGTGACTGAAGCTAGTTTTTATCGCTACAACCGAAAGAATTATCTTATCTTTTTTAAAAAAAATATACCTTATGTGTTATTTTGTTGCTAACAAAATAACAGATTTCTATGGTTTTTTACTTTTGCATAATTATAAGTACTTTATCTATTTTGTTTCTAACCTATATCAAGATTCTATTCCACTAAATTATACTTTTAAAAAAGTTGATACCTTTAATTATTTTTGGTATCAACTTCTTCTGGTTGAGTATTATCCATTAGAGAATAGAGAGCATCGATAAACATATAGACGCCAATGGCTACAAAGAATAGCTTTTGATATTGTTCCAGTGGAAAAAACAGAGAAGCGATAATAAAGACAATCGCTGCTAACATAACACCAATCAATCGACCATTTCGGGGATCGTTTGGTTTGAGGGGCGGTCTATTCTTTCTTAAGTCATAGTTTTTGATGGTTGTGTAGGATGGTAACACTACTTTTTTTAACAATATTTCCAAAACGACAAACAAAGCGAGTCCTACTGCTACATTAATATAAACAGGAATATTTGTAAACATACTCAATCCCGCTGTCAGAAGCACACTAATAAACCCTCTTTTATGGAAGAAGTTAAAGGCTGACATGTTTCTGTCAGGAATCACATATGCTGTTTTATGTCGAACATTATAGTAAATATTCCGATTTCTCTGATCAATAAATACTTTACTTTTTAAGTCTAATAATCTCATTGTTTCCCCTTATTAACAAAGGGAGCTTTCGCTCCCTACTTGTTGACTACTTCTTTGACTGTATGAACGATACTTGATGCATCAATTTGATAGAATTTCTTTAGATAGTCCATTGATCCTACTTGTCCGAAAGAGTTTTTAACTCCCATCCTCACAAGTTTAGTTGGATAGTTTTCAGAAAGCATTTCTGCTACTGCACTACCTAATGCGTTGTTCACATTATGGTTTTCAATAGTAACCACACAATTTGTTTTCTTAGCGGAGGCAAGAATTGTATCTTTATCGAGTGGTTGTACTGAAAAGGCATCGATGACATCACATTCAATTCCTAAATTGTGTAATTCTTCTGCGGCTTTGAGTGCGTCTTGGACACAAATCCCATTCGCTATTAAAGAAACGTGATTCCCTTCGCGAAGTAATTTTGCGTTCTCGAACGTTTCATGAACATCATAGATTGGTTCAAGTTTCTTACGAATCGTGCGAATATAATGAACACCTGGAGTTGCATAGGCTTTCTTCATTAGATAAGCTAATTGAACAGGGTCACTCACATCATAAATGTAAACACCAGGAATCGTTCTCATAATACCAGTATCTTCAAAGGTCATGTGTGTTCCACCATTATGTTCGGCGGAAACACCTGCATCTGAACCAACTAATATACAGTGTACTTTTGCGTAGGCTAGAGAAACAAAGACTTGATCCATTGCTCTACGAGCAATGAACTGTCCAAAGGAATGAACGAAACAGACACCACCAGCAACATTGATCCCAGCAGCAACACTTACCATGTTTGCTTCCATAATTCCAACGTTGAGGTAGTTAGAACCCATTGTCTTCTTGAGTCCTGCTGTTGCCATTGAACTACTTAAGTCAGCTTCAAGAGCAAATACATTTTTGTCTTTTTCATAAAGTTCTTGTAGAGTATTAGCATACTGTTTTCTCATTTCAATATCAAGTAACTGTTTCATTATGCCATCTCCTTTTCAAGTTCTTTTGTAAACTCATCCATTTTTTCTTTATCTTCTTCAGTCCAGCGAATATGGTGATTATCCATTGTGTTTTCAACTAAAGGAACCCCTTGTCCCTTAGTAGTTTGTAAAACAATGACTGTCGCTGTTTCCTTGTTACTGTGTGCAAACTGAATCGCTTCATCAATAGCTACAACATCATTTCCATCACAAGTAATTGCATTTAATCCAAATGCTTTGAACTTTTCGACAAAGTCAAAGGTCTTACAAATATCATCGGTATAACCATCTAATTGTTTTTTGTTGTCATCAACAAATATTGTCAGGTTTGATAGTTGATGGTGGGCAGCAAATTGAACGGCTTCCCAACATTGTCCCTCATTGAGTTCACCATCTCCAACAATTGTATAGACATGATTTGGTTTATTTTTTGATTTCAAATAGTAACTAATTCCTGTTGCTACTGAAATCCCTTGGCCAAGGGAACCAGTCGTCATATCAACCCCTTCAACTAAATTCTTGTCTGGGTGAGATGGAAGACTAGTTCCATTAGCATTAAGGGTCATTAATTTTTCTAATGGAAAGAAACCTTTTAGAGCAAGAGTAGCGTAATACGCTGGTCCTGCATGACCTTTCGATAATACAAAGTAATCTCGATTAGGATCTTTTGGATCTGATGGATTCACCTTCATGTATTTTCCATAAAGAACCGCTAGTGTTTCAACAATCGATAGTGCGCCACCGTAATGACCATACCCAATGTTATTGAGCTCTTTAAGTGTGTAGTATCGAATTTCTTTTGCGAATGCCTGTAACTCCATTTATTTTCTCTCCATTCTATTTTTAATTAAGCTTTATTTTTTGATTTACCCATGAATGTTGCAACAAACATTAATGCAATAATTGCTACAACTCCACCGATAACACCAATTTGACCAGCACTTAGTCCTAAGTTACCAAAGAGGATACCTACGAGTGTGAAATCAGCATCTGAGAATGTTGATCCAGCATTACCTAATGAACCCATTAATGGCATCATCCAAAGTGGCAAGAAACTAATTGCTACACCGTTTGCGAATGATCCTAATAGTGCTCCTTTTAGACCACCTGTAGAGTTACCAAATACCCCTGCTGTAGCTCCAACGAAGAAGTGAGGAACAACCCCAGGAAGAATGATTGTAGTTCCCATAGCTCCCATGATTAACATTGAAACAATACCACCAAGGAAACTTGAGAAGAATCCGATTAATACTGCGTTTGGTGCATAAGGGAATACGACTGGGCAGTCAAGTGCTGGAATAGCATTTGGTACCAATTTTTCAGAGATTCCTTTGAATGCAGGAACGATTTCAGCAAGAATTAAACGAACACCTGCTAAGATTACATAGACACCAGCAGCGAATTTTCCACCTTGTGTAAAGGCAAAGATAATTGCGTTAACGCCGCCTGAATAAGTTGTTTCAACCCAAGCTGTACCTGCAGCAAGAGCAACGATAATATAAATAACCATCATTGTTAAAGCAATCGATACAGTTGAGTCACGTAAGAATGCTAAACTCTTAGGGAATTTTACATCTTCTGTTGATGTAACTTTTTCTCCTTTAGGATTAAGTAGTTTTCCAACAACTGCTGATAACCAGTATGTTGCACCTGAGAAGTGACCTAAACCAACACTGTCAGTTCCAGTAATCTTCATCATGAAAGGTTGTAGGAAGTAAGGTGATAAACTCATAACTAAAGCAAGAATTAAACCACCGACTAGATAAAGTGGAAGTCCTACGAAGCCAATAGCTGGAACTGTTAAGATAACAGCAATCATACATGCCATATACAATGTATGGTGACCAGTTAAGAAAATGTGTTTAAACTTTGTAAAACGAGCAAATACCATGTTGAAAACCATCCCTAAGAACATGATAATTGCTGTATCTGTACCATAGTTTTTTAAAGCAATTGCGATAACTGCTTCATTGTTTGGAACAACCCCTTGCACGTTGAATGCATGTTCAAACATTGCACCAAATGGTGAAAGTGAACCAACGACAACGTCTGCTCCTGCTGATAATACTAAGAATCCAATAAAGGTTTTAACTACCCCTTTAATTGTGTCTGCTGTACCCTTCTTTTGTAACACTAAACCAATTAAAGCGATTAGAGATACTAAGATTGCTGGTGTACTAGCAATGTCTACTAAAAGTTTAATAATAGGATTGGTATTCATTCTCTTTCCTCCTTTTTATTCTAGAGATTACCAATAACAGTCTATTTCAGACCGTATTCTTGTACTGCTTGAGTCATTTTAGTACGTAGTTCATCCATATCGATGATACTATCTAAAACAACTGTTGGTGCATCGAGACGTAGACCTTCAGCAATATCTTTTGCGAATACAAAGATATCTGCTGCTCCAACGACTGCTGATCCGACGTCTGCATGCTCGACTTCAACATCCTTAACGCCAAGCTCATTTAATACTTTTTCAATATTCATTTGAACTAAAAAACTTGAGCCAAGGCCTGAGCCACAAATTGCTAATATTTTTTTTCTCACTATTCATCCTCCTTTCTAAAGAAATCAGCTATTTCACTAGCACTTTGCAAAGATTTTAATTGATTGACTTTTTCGTCATCAATTAGAATTCCACTAAGGCTAGATAATGCTTTTAAGTGACCGGTATTGTCTGCTGCCGCAATTACAATAAAGATATCGATGGGATGATCTTCTTTATCCATCAGATAAACCGGTGTGTTGCAGCGCAAGTAACTTAATCCTGTTACTTTTACGCCTTCTTCACTGCGTGCATGTGGGATAGCTATTTGCTTCCCAATGTCAAAAAACGGACCAAACTCATTGGCTTTGTTATACATTGCTTCAATATAACGTTCTTCAATCTTTCCATTCTCTACGAGTGGTCTTGCTGCTAAGGCAATTGCTTCTTTCCATCCTAACTTTTCATCAACAACCTGGATGTACTCGTGAGATAACATCTCTTTTAACATACTCTTCCTCCTTTATTATTCTTGAGTATTTTTTATAGAATCTATAAATCCTTCAAAAGATAATTCATTTACTACTCGTTTTACCCAAGCTTCACTAGTAATCTTGGGATATATTGTCCTAAATACTCTTTCCCACGAACCACATTTAGTTGGAGACAAAGACATGAGGAGTATTAACTCAACTTTCTCATTTTTCCATAACAGTGGTTTTTTTAATGCCATTACTCCAATCGAACAAATATCATTATGAACATTTAAGTAATGGGGTATTGCTATTGAGTATCCTATCTCTGTAGAAGATAGTTGTTCTCTAGCAAATATGTCTGTAATTGCATCTTCTGCCATGAATCCTTTTTCTATCATCTTGTTTGCTAAAAATGTAATAGCTTCTTCTTTATTCTGAAAACTTTGATTCTTAAAGAATAACTCTGGGTAGAAGAATGTTCTCAAATCATTGTTTATCTCTGTTTGTTTAATTGATTTCTCTATTTCATGAATTTTACTATTACTCATGGCCAAATCGATTAATATCATTTTTTCAACTTCACCTTGATCCATTGGAATTGTCGTGAAGATGAAATCAAGATGAGAAGTATCATATTGTAAATAATCACTATACCCTAAAATATCCACTATTTCGATTTGATGTCCAAACTCCGATTTTATTCTTTCTTGAATCAGCATTGCTGTTGCTAATCCATAGCCACAAACAATAACTGCTTTTTTTGTAGTGGACTGACGATTGTTTATTCTTTCTAAAGAACCACCGAAGTGAATAGCAATTAGTCCTAATTCATTGTCATCAATGGTTAGATTGAGTTCTTCATTCATAGTTAATGAGAATAAAATTGCTATCTCAAAAGCTAAAGGATAATTGAGTTTAATGGTTTCAACAGTCTGATTGTAGAATGTTAAATTTAGAGCAACTCGTTCCATTACGTTACTTAAATGAAGCACTAATCCGTTGATTAATACTACATCGTTTGAGAAGTTTATTCCTGCTTTGGTGTTAATGTCCTCAATCCCTTTAAGTACCACTTGCTCTAAGTGTTCATATAACTGGGGATCGGTAGTTGTGTTGATACTACGATTCAATGAAAGTAAGAGTGGTTTGAAGAAATGGATATCACTCATTAAGTCACTTGAGAATTCTTTATCGATTTCTTCAAGAATTGATTCTACAAAAAGATATGATTGGGTTTTTTGGATATGAGACTTGATGATGTGGTGTTTATTTCTAAGCACACCTACCGATAAATGAAGAACTAGAATTCCGAATCCTTCATCACTTAGGTTAAAGTTTACACGATCTATTTCGTTTTTAACAATTCGTTTAATTGGATTCAAAATAGTTTCTGGAACTAAGTCAATTAAGTAGTTTTGACTATACTGTGAATAGCGATTCTGATGTCTATAGATGATATTGATAATATTTGAGCGTAACGCTCCTTCATTTCCATTCAAGAACAACTGGTTATTTTTTCCTCGAGTTATCGTAATATCTTTTTCTAAATAGACTTTTGATATATCATTGAGATCATTGCGTAAGGTCGATTCACTGATAAACAAACTTTCAAGCATCTCATTGTAGGTGTACCGTTTTAAATACAATGTATTTGACATAATCATGGATAGTTCACGAAAGAGTCTATCTTGTAAATCAATTTCTACAACAGACTTAATGGAGTCTTGTTGGGATACCAATTTGTCAAATTTATTCTCATCCAAAACAATAAGAAAATAACCTCTCCCTACAACTGATTCAATCTGCACTCCAAGATCCTCACTTTGCTCATTGATAGTTTTCACATCATTTCGGATAGTTCTTGAAGAGACATTTAAATCACTGGATAAAGTTTCCCCACTGATAGTTTCCCCTTTTTTATAGAGGATACGAAGTAATGAAATCTGACGATGCTTTAATAGTTGACTCACACTGACACCCCTTTATGATTTGATTATAGCGATTAAACTGTTCAAGTGGCACAAATGTTCTTCCTCATTATACGGAACTTTCTGTTTGATTGTCAAATTGTTATAAGATTTCACAAGAAATATAGTCTTGTGTTCTTAATTCATTTAGTTTATTTTTATTTTCACTCTTAAAGATCCATCATCTTTGTTTTATCATAGCCCTTTGTATCCAATAAAGGATCGTATCTCCAATCGAAATTATTACTTAACTAAATCTTCGCGAAGCGGTCGATATATTTTCAACAATCGCATATTAAATAAAAAGATTGTAGATACATTCAAATGGATCGATTTATTCTTGTCACGTTACTTAAATAAATGTGAGTTATATTTAATGTTAATTTTTAGTTTGAATTTATCTGGTTTATGAATAAGAAAAAAGGCACTTCGTCTAATTTGAACGAAGCACCTTTGAGTAATTAATTTAAACTTTCTTAATGCTCTTACTTTCTCAATAATCTCAAAGCATTTAGGACAGCCAGTAATGTCACCCCAACATCCGCAAACACACCGACTAACATGTCCACATAACCAAGAGCTCCCAAAATTAAGACACCAATTTTGATAACTAATGCTAATACAATGTTTTGGATGGCAATCGAATGAACTCTTTTAGACAATCCAATTAACTCATTCACCTTCATTAGATTATCATTCATAATAACAACATCAGCAGCCTCAATAGCAATATCACTACCAAGACCACCCATTGCTACTCCAACATTTGCGGACACTAAGACAAGTGCATCATTGATCCCATCACCAACAAACAGAGAATTCTCGATTAACTTCTCACTTTTATCGTTTGGTAATAATCCAGCATACACTTCATCAAACATACCACGCTTGTTAATTATGTTCACTGATTTTTGATTATCACCCGTTAATAATACCGTTTTGTAACCTTGATTCTTGATTGTTAGAACGGCTTCTTTCGAACTCTCTTTCACATCATCCGCTAGGTAGATAGTCCCAATCCATTGTGAATCATTGGCCACATAAATAGTAGTATAGTCTTCTTGACTCTTTGGGAAATCTATCTTGTTGGTTTCCATGAGTTTGTCATTTCCAACTAAATAAAGTTGATGATTAATCGTTCCAATCAATCCTTGACCAAATACTTCTTTAAGGTTTGTAACCACCAAATCACTAGTATATTGTTCTCTAATTGCTATCGCAAGAGGATGATTCGACGATTGTTCTAGCGCACTCGCAATTCGTAAAGTTTCTTCTTTATCTCCATCCACAAAGACAACCTTAAAATTACCCTTTGTGACGGTTCCTGTTTTATCAAAATAAATGGCTTTTAGCTTTACGACTTCATCAAACACTTGGGCAGACTTAACAAGGATTCCTGATCGAGAAGCTTTACCAAGTCCACTAAAATAAGTTAAAGGAACTGAGACTACTAAAGCACATGGACACGATGCTACCAAGAAGACAAGACTTCTATATATCCATTCAGAAGATGAAACACTCGTGAAAACCAGAGGGAATAGTAACGCAATTATTGCAGCAATCGCAACAACAATAGGTGTATAGACTCTCGCGAATTTTCCTATCATCTTTTCGGTATCTGCTTTTTTGTCACTAGCCTCTTTCATGGCTTCTACAATTTGAGCAGTTGTACTATTCTGATAAGTGGTCGTCGCTCTCATTAATAAAACACCATTCAGATTAATCGACCCAGAAATTACCTGTGAATCTACTTGGACATAAACCGGTAGACTTTCGCCTGTAATAGCTTTTGTATCTAGCGAAGTCTCTCCTTTGATAACAACACCATCGACTGGTATTTTCTCTCCAACCCGAATTTCTAAGATATCTCCTACCTGAACATCTTTTAAATCTAAATCCTGAATAACACCATTTTCTAAACGATGGATGACAGTGTTCTTATTGTCTAATAGATTTAAGATATTCTTTTTGGAACTCGTCACTGCTTTGTGTTGTAAGTACTCACCAATATTATAGAACACCATAACTGCAGCTGCTTCTAAAGGTTCACCGATACTAAACGCTCCAATCGTTGCGATGCTCATTAAAAAGTTTTCATCAAAAATAACTCCTTTACTAATATTTTTAAGAGCTGTCAGTAAGACTTCATATCCACTTAATAGGAAGGAAGTAACAAAAAATATTAATTGAAGATTTCCTTTCGTAAATATACCTAGAACAAATAAGAAAATCGAAAGAAGTAGTTTGATTAACTCTATGTCAACAGAAGATTGGGGTTGTTCGATTTCATCTTGACTAATAAATTGAGTTCCTGGCTCAATTCTATCAGCGATTAATTGTGATTTCTTAATAATTTCATCTTTTTTCTTCTCATCTACTACAATCTTTAAAGAATCACTCATTAAATTGAGACTCACAAGTTCGACTCCATCCAATTGACTGATTTCATTTTCAATTTTAAGTGCACAGTTTGCGCAATCTAAATTCTTAACACTCATATTAATCTTAATTGATTTTGACATACTTACTCCTTTACATGGGCCAAGCCAATGTTTAGTATCTCAAGAACGTGTTGATCGTCCAATGAGTATAAAATACTTTTACCATCTCGTCTGTTCTTAACTAGTTTGCTGGATTTCAAAAGTCGAAGTTGGTGAGAAATTGCGGATGTTGTCATCTCTAATTGATTGGCTATATCACCAACTGCTAGTTCCCCTATTGTTAATACTTCTAAAATTCGTAAACGTGTATTGTCACCAAGAACTTTGAATAAATCAGATAAATCCTTCATTGTTTGAGTAGTTTCCATTGTCACCTCTTCACTTGAATGATTCTTCAAGTGTTCAACAGAATTATACGATAATCACTCAATATGTCAAGAGCTAATGAGCATATGTTTTGATTTCATTGTCATTATTCACTATATTGGTAACTGTTATGAAAAAAAGGAGACTACGATGTCACAAATAAAATTAGTTGGTTTAGTAGGAAGTTTACGCAAAGATTCTTACAACCGTAGATTATTAGATTTGGTAAGAACTTTATTACCAGAAGGAGTTACCCTCGAAGAAATAGATTATTCTGATGTACCTTTGTTTAACGAAGATCAAGAATGGCCAACACCAGCTTCTGTCTCAAAAGTAAGAGACCAAATATTAGAAGCTGATGGAGTCCTCTTCATTACACCTGAATACAATCAAAGTTTATCCGGGGTGTTGAAGAATGTTATTGATTGGGTGAGCCGTCCAGCTAATAAAGACGGCTTACGAGTATTAGCTGGTAAAAAAGCAGGTGTCATGGGTGCCACAATGGGTATCTCAGGGACAATTACTGCTCAAGAACATTTACGTTCTATCTTAACTTTCATGGGAGTCAATGTTATGTCTCAACCACGAGCAACCATTTCTACTGTCCATACAAAAGTGAATGAAGATGGGACTCTAAATCTAGATCCTATTACTTTAGGATTTGTTCAACAAACTGTGAATGCTTTTGTTGATTATGTTAAAGAATAAATTGTAGATAACCTACAGTTTATTTAATTCTCTGTTAAGAATACTCACTATCTTTGTTTATCAAACCAATTTAGGATATAATACCGACAGAGAAAGGATGGCTTATGACTACAAAATACATTTTTATTGACATTGATGGTACATTACTATCGTATACAAAAGGCGTTCCTAAGAGCGCACTTGAAGCAATCGACATCGCACGAAAGAACGGACACAAAGTGTTTATTAACACTGGACGTGTCAAATCTGCTGTCGATGAATTGCTTAAATTCTTCCCGTTTGATGGGTATGTTTTTGCGGCAGGAGGTTATGTTGAAATTAATGGAAAAACCATTTATGAGAACATTCTGTCTAAAGAAGACATCATGAATAGCATTGAATTGTTTGAAAAACACAATGTTGGTTATGTGTTAGAAGGATCCGAATACTCTTATTACGATAAGCGTGCTTTAGAAAACTTTAGAAAACGTCTTGAAAACCATAGAAACAATATGGAACCTCAAGTTCAAAGACATATGATTCAAGAGAACATGGTTTATCCAATGGCTGATTATTTACAAAATCCTCAAGATATTAACAAAATTTCTCTATTTGCGGATTCACTAGATGATATTCTGCGTTTAGAAAAAGAATTCGACACTAAGTTTGAATTCATAAACTACGAAAAGAGTGCCGAGATTATCGCCAGAGGAATTGATAAATCCCATGGAGTTCGAGTTGTTTTAGAACACTTTGGCGGCAACATGGAAGATGCTATAGCAATTGGTGATTCTATGAATGACTACCCTATGGTTAGAGATGCAGGCGTAGGAATTGCGATGGGTAATGCTCACCCTAACCTTAAGGAAATTGCTGATTACATTACCTTTGATCCTGCGGATGGCGGTATCTATCACGCCTTTAAGAAGTTTAATTTAATTTAAATTACTGATACTAAGTTGATACTTCTTGACGAATAAACAAAAAAAGATGATTTATCTGAATTTATTTGAACTGACCTAAATTGTCGGTACCAAATAAAAAAAGAATACTTCTATCAATTCATTGTAAAATGAAAGATGGAGGTATT
>CAZWPP010000037.1:0-6420 GCA_964635335.1 uncultured Erysipelothrix sp.
GTTGATGAAAAAATAATCCTAAATTCTAATGCATGGGTACAAACAGTGATTAACATTGGAAAGCAAATCGAAACTCAACCATATTCTGAAAAAAGACTTAAAAAGTATTTACCACAAATCCGGGAAATGACTATGCAAAATCCGTCTGAGTTTTTACCACAATTAGCTCAAATTTTTTCGAAATGTGGAGTCGCATTTGTATTGATTCCAAGTTTAAAAAACTCTGGCGTATATGGTGCAACTAAGTGGATAAACAAAGATAAAGTCGTTCTAGGGATAACAAATAGAGGAAAAAATGCGGACATTTTTTGGTTCTCGTTACTGCATGAGTTAGGGCACGTTTTTCAAAAGAAAGTTACGAAAACACTAGTTGACTTTGAAACTAGCTGCTTGATTGAAGAATATGAAAAAGAAGCGGATCAATTTGCGAAAGATTTATTAATACCTCCAAAAGAATATGAGTCGTTTATTGCTGGAGCAATTTTCAGTGAACAAAAGGTTAAAGATTTTGCAGATTCAATAAATATTCACCCTGGAATTATTGTTGGAAGACTTCAAAAGGAGGAGCTTCTCCCATACACCCACTTGAACAAGTTAAAGCAAAAGTATATAATTTCGACTCAAAATTTAATAGTATAAGTGCAAAAAACAATAAAAGCCAGTCTCTTTCAAGCAGTTATGCCTGAAAGAGACTGGTCTTTTTTGTACTATTTTAAGCTCTTACCATGATTTTTTGTTCATTTATAGGTGAACCCAAATTATTAACGTCTTTGTTTTCTCTTCTTAAATTTATTAATTGTTGGTTTTTCTTTTGTTACAGGTTTCTTAGGATCAACCTTTTCTTGATTCTTATTCTTATCATCCAACAACTCAAAATTAACCTCATGCTCCACATCATCCACAGCAACTACCCGTATCTTAACCGTTTGACCCAGTGTAAACTTCATACGATTTGAACGACCAAAGAGTTCCATTTTGGCTTCATCAAAGAGATAGTAATCATTCATGCTAGAGATATGAACAAGTCCTTCACAGGTGTTTTCAAGTTCCACAAACAATCCAAACTTCGTAACCCCACTAACAACCCCTTTAAATTTCTTACCGATATATCGCTTCATGAATTCGGCTTTCTTCATCTTCTCAACATCACGCTCAGCATCCACCGAAGCACGTTCTCTCTCAGAGGTTAATTCCCCTAGATAGCCCATTAGAGCTTCATCTTGACTAATAACTTGAGGATCAATAGTTTCCTGAAAAATATACTTCTTTAAGTTACGATGCACAATCAAATCAGGATAGCGACGTATTGGCGATGTAAAGTGTAAATAATACTTCAGCCCTAAACCAAAGTGACCTAAGTTTTCTGGGTGATATTTAGCCTTTGCCATCGATCTTAAAACTAGTTTCGATATCATATGGAAAGTTGGCTCATTTCTAAAGTGATAAAGAATCCGTTGCATATCCGCAGGATAAACATTCTCGAGTGACCCTTTAATTCGATAACCAAGGATTCTTAAGGTTGCAGAGAGTTGTTGCATCTTCTTGAGTGGAGGTTTCTCATGAATTCGATAAAGGGTAGGTAAATCTCTGGTGTCAAAGAGGTGGGCTGCACATTGATTAGCACTGACCATAAAGTCTTCAATCATCATTTCAGAGCGACCACGCTCTTTTTCTTTAATATCTAAAACAACTCCATTCGCATCAATAATAAACTCACTCTCACTGGTCTCAAACTCAATAGCTCCTAAAGCTTCACGTTGTATCCTTAATAGATCTGAAGCTTCTTCCATAATAATTAACTTTTCTTTAATCGTTTCTTCAATATAAACAACATCATTTGGATTACTTAAGAAACGATTCACTTCTCGATAATCCAAACGTTGTTTAGAAGCAATAATAGATTCAAAGAACTCATAATCTAAGATAGTTCCGTATTCATCAAGATTAATATAGACACTCATCGCTAGACGATTCACCTTTGGGTTAAGCGAACACAATCCATTAGAAAGTTCTACTGGTAACATCGGAACAACCCGATCAACAACATAGACAGAAGTTCCTCGCTCTTGAGCTTTTTGATCAATCGGAGAATCCTTTGTGACATAGTGACTCACATCCGCAATATGAACCCCTAAACGATATCCTTTTTCAAGACGATCCATTGAGATAGCATCGTCAATGTCCTTGGTATCTTCACCATCAATCGTAAAGATAATTTCATTGGTTAAATCTCTTCGAGCTGGATAGTCTTTAACAAGAATCTCCGATTGAAAGCTACTAGCTTGTTGAGTCTCTTCTCGACTAAACCCAGTTTTAATATTGTGTTGATAAAGGATTGTTAAAACATCCATGCCTGGATCAGTGTGTAAACCTAATACTTGAGTAAGTTCAATATTAAGGGGTTCATACTCAACAATGTCCCCTAATACTCGTTGACCACTAGCTAAATTCAACCCTTTTGGATTGGTGTAATCAACCACTTGATTCACACTGTTGTCATACGGTTTAAAGATGAGTTTGTTTTTATCGTCATAAAGTGTTCCAATTAAAAATGTTTGATTACGGTTCAATATCTTTAAAACTTTACCCTCTTGTCGTCCTTCTTTGTTGGAAACAATTTGAACGACAACTTTGTCTTTATCCATAGCAGTGTTGAAGTTTTCGCGATGAACATACATTGATTCATCGTTTTCACCATCCACAAATCCATATTCTTTGTTACGGACACTCATGTCACCTACTAAATAACCTGCAAGAGTAGCAGAAATAAGTTTACCTTTTGCGGATAACCCAATTTCATAATTATCGAGTAATTGTTGAACTTCATCTCTAAAGGTTTGTTGGTCACTTATTTGTAGTATTTGGATCCACTGTACGATTGTGTGACTTTCGTTTTTATTGATTCTATCTAATAATTGTTGTTTCATAATACCTCCTTGGTATTAAAAAAAGGCTCTTTCAAGCCTAAAAATGAATCCTCTTTTTTTAAAGTTGTGTAAGAATTGCTAAAGCAAAGAAAATAACACCAACAACCATAGTCACTTGACTCATGACTTTTTCTGGTCCTCTTTCTTTGGTTTGATTAAATAAATTGGATCCACTACCACCTGTAAAGGCGCTTGATAATCCTTCCGATTTTCCACTTTGTAACAGCGATAAGATAATTACTAAAGCAGACACAATCAATAATAGAGTTTCTAACATTATTGTTGTCTCCTTTCTATACCAAGACATTTTACCACTGTTATAACGATTTCTCAATACCTAAGCTTATTAAAAATTTCGTAATGAGCGGTGGCAAGATATAAGACAATGGTAGTGATACCATAAATCCTAAGTAGAACCCTTCCCATAACACAGGAAAGAATTGATTACTAAATCCTACTTTCACAAATGCTATAAAGCTTGAGATAAATATTGACATTAAGGTTGCCATTAATAATCCTTGTAATATAACAAATTTCTTGTTCAATTGATTTCTCCTTCAATGTCGGTACATAATAACAATTTACATAGCTAAAATCAAGAACATTGATACACTATTTTACTCCATATTCGCATGTCGACCAAACATATTCTCAGAAGTCATGTTCATTCTTTCCATCAACAGAATAATTGTCATATCCATGACTAATCCTTCCGTTTGTTCAAACAACGAACCCATCGGTTGAATGGACTTAACATCTCCTTGAACACTACTTTTTGGTGATACAGCAGGAATTTGAATCACAACATCCGCTAATTTTCCAATACTTGATTCAGGATTAATTGTTATAAGCGCAATCGAAGCACCAACCTCTTTCGCTTTCTGAGCATGATTAATCAGCGACTTTGTTTCCCCTGATCCACTACAAATGACCAGAAGTCCATCACTAGTAATGTTAGGAGTACATGTTTCATTGACCACATAAGAACTTAGTCCTAGGTGCATAAGTCTCATCGCAAATCCTTTGACTTGAAAACCACTTCTTCCAGCTCCTGCACAAAAAATCTCTTTAGCTGTACTGATCTTTTCAACAAACTCATTGACTTGATACTCATCAACTTTGCTTAAAACAGTAGTGAGTTCATTCAGAATTTGGGGATACAATTGTTGATAACTCATCCAAAGCGTTCCTTCAGTTGACGGGCTGCTTCTTTTGGATCAGGGGCATTGCTGATGGTTCCACCCACAATGATAACATCTGGGCGGTGAAAAGCGATGTCCTCTATATTGTTGAAGTTTATTCCTCCTGCTATAGCTGTCTTGGCTTTCTTTAAAACTGATTGAACTACTAGAAGTTCTTCAAGAGGTGATGCCTGTTGGTTTTGAATATCAAAAGCCGTGTGGACACAGATATAGTCAACGCCCATTTCATCCAGTTCGATGGCTCTTGTTTTGATATCTTGAACACCAATCATATCGACCATTACTTCTTTACCATAATGTTTGGCAGCTTTAAGAACTCCCAAGATTGTTTCATTGTAAGCTACTCCTAAAACAGTGACAATGTCTGCACCATCATCAAAGGCAATGGTTGCTTCTAGTTCCCCTGCATCCATGATTTTGGTATCTGCTAATACCGGTATATCGGTAAAGATATCTGATAAGACTCTGATTGATCGCATACCATCTTGAATGATAAGTGGGGTCCCAACTTCAATAATATCGACAACACCTTCGGTTTCTTCTACTAGTTCAATGGCTTGTTCAACGGTTAGTGTGTCTATAGCTACTTGTAATTTCATCAGTAAACCTCCTTATTTGTGCTCTAATTACTTTAATTGGTTGATTGGTTTGGATTGTGAATTCTTCAATAGATGCTGGGATAATAAATGTTTCTCCATAGTGAATAGTCAGTTGCTTATTACCAGCTATGATTTGACATTCCTCTCCTTCTACAAGGTTCATCATTGAGAATCTGTTATCGTTGGATAGTTGTACCTCTTTATTGGTGCTGATGCGTGTTGTTTCAATGGTTTGCATAGAAGCCAATCCTGTTTTCTCTATTAATAATCCTTCTTCTTGATGCACGATGGTAATCGGACTATGAAGCTTTTGTTCGACCATTGTTGTATCAATAGTCATATCTAAGGCCTCTTTACCAAGTTCTAAATGAACCGGTCGTGGTAGACCATCGAGTCCTACTCTATCCCAATCCCACAGTTTAAAGGTAAAGATGTAGGGACTATTGGAGATTTCAAGAACGACTGTATTTTTACCTGAACAATGAATGGTTCCTGGAGGAATTAAGAAGTGATCGTGTTTTTTAGCAGGAAGAATGTTGACATATTTTTTAGCATCAAAGGATGTTTTCCCAGTATTTGCGAGTTCTAAATCGATGAACATGTCATCCTTATCGACTTCTTCTTTGACTCCTAAGTAGACAACTCCGTCCTCTTTTGTATCTAAGAGATAATACGATTCAGATTGAGTATACCCAAGTCCAAATTCTCTTTTAATTAAGTCAACATTTGGATGAACTTGAAGGGATAAATTTTGACCATTCATAGTGTCTAAAAAGTCAAAACGAATTGGAAATTCTGCCCCATAGAGTGAGTAGACGTGTTGTCCTAATAAGTTGATGGGTTCTTGTAACACAAGATTGATGGCTGGTGTCTGTAGAATTGTGGATCCAAAACCAAGATTGATACTATTTTCTTCGGGGACTCCATCAAAACTCCAAGCGTAGTTTGAGCCATTATCCGGTAGATTGAATTTTTCACTCATCCAGTCTCCTCCCCAGACTCCTGGATCAAAGTAGGGAACGAGTCTAAACGGAGTTTTTGAGATTGTCTTTAATGCATCTAAATAGACTTGCCCCGGAATCATCTTCATGTCATCAGCAATGGTTGCGTCAACATAGTAATCCATCCGCTCAAAGAGGTTACGTTTTATCTTATCTGCGATCCGCCATTCTACAAAATATCCTGTTTTAAACTTCTTGAGGATGTCTTCTTCACCATTGTCTAGCAAATAGTTGGATAGACCCTTTCGATAACGTAATTGAATTTCCCATCGGGTGATGTCTACATAGACTAATAGTCCTTGGGTTGATACAAGGGATGCACCGACTCCATAAATTAAGATTTTCTGCTGAGGGTTGATTTTTTCTTTAGCTTGTTGAAGTTTGATTGGATCAATAAAATCATTCAGTGTTCCAAAACACATTCTTCCTCGGACTCGATCTTCTGTTAAGAAGGGTTGTAGTAAAAAGTTAAGTTTATCTTGATCATAGAGCAATTCTTTTGTTTCGATAATCATATCGTATTGATTTTTCTTCAATTGTGTTAGGGTGTTTTCACTAACCCCTGGATAAGTTTCTACAATAAGTAATGGGGCCTGAAAAAGCGAATTAAAAGTAGTAAGTATCAAGGTGTCGTGTTCGTAGATTTGAACCTTTGGTTGTAAATTATACATCCGATCTCCTCTTTTTCTTA
>CAZWPP010000037.1:6520-11309 GCA_964635335.1 uncultured Erysipelothrix sp.
TGATAATATGAAAAAACATCTGTTTAAGTTTGTTAAATAAAGTATAATAGTTTTTATGAAAAAGAAAATATTAGCACTCGCAATTCCTGCGACCATTGAAAATGTACTACAGATATTAGTTGGTTTTCTAGACACCTTTATTATATCAAGAGTTGGCCTATTGATTGTTAGTGCGGTTGGACTCGCAAATACCTATATTAATTTGTTTATTGCGATATTTACAGCAATTGGTATTGGGGCTTCAAGCATGATTTCTCGTATGTTTGGCGCAAAACGATTAGAAGACGCTCAAAAAGAAGCCAATCAGTCAGTAAGCATTGCCCTTCTTATTGGTCTAGTCTTTAGTATTATTACTGGAGTCTTTTCAACTCCACTTATGAATCTTTTGACAAAAGATAGTGAGATGGTGAAACAAGCATCCCTGTTTTTAAGAATTGTCGGGGGTGGTTCAGTGTTCATCTCCTTGAGTATTGTGTTTGGTGCCATATTGCGTTCTACTAAAGATACTAAAACACCAATGAAAATTGGGGTGATGACTAACATTTTGAATGTGGTTATTGATATCTTCTTGGTGTTTGGTTTGAAGTGGGGAGTTGTTGGAACTGCGATTGGTACGGTTTTATCAAGATTGGTTGCGACTATATATCTGTATCGTGCACTACAGAAAACAGCGATATCGATTGATTTTAGGTATCTGTTTAAGATGCGTACTAAGCAAACTGAATTAGAATCACTGATGGTGACTTCGGCTGCTGAACGGTCGATCATGAAAGCTTTACAGATCTATTATTTTAGTGTCATCAATAGTTTGGGTAGTATTGTCTTTGCGGCACACAGTATAGCTGGAACGATAGAGAGCGTTGCTTATTTACCAGTTTTGGGCTTGGCGACTGCGACGACTGTTTTGGTTGGACATGCGGTTGGTCAAAAAGATTATGATCAAGCAAAAATAATTCAAAAGGACGCAATCATTTTGGGGGTTGTTTCACAGCTTGTGGCCGGTTTGATTCTTTATTTTGGGGCAAAACAATGGGCGATGTTGTTCACTCAAGATAAAGAAGCCATTGACCAGATTGTTGTGGCGTTAAGAATCTGTGCTTTGATTTTGGTTCCGTTAACCATTCAAATGGTGACTACTGGTGCTCTTCATGGCATGGGTGATATGAAAGCACCCTTGGTCTCAACCATTGTAGGGATGGTTCTGATTCGTATTGTTGGGGTACTAACTGTTGGAATAAAATTTGGTTTAGCAGGGGTTTGGTATTCAATTTTAATTGATATTGTTATCAGGTCGATCTACTTAGTGTACCGATTTAACAAGAATCTGGATAAAAAATCGAATCAGTTAGTATGAAGATTATCTAGTAATAGAGGGCAACCCCATTAAGTTGCCCTCTTTTTGTTGACTACCACCAATTAATTGAAGCGACAGTTTGATTGATAATTTATCGACGGAATGTTGAACTACAACGTATCCTTTACGTCGTACTCCATCATAATTGTTTGACCAGCTTCACAATAACCTTTTGTCTTAATACTCAAATTCTTAACTGCTTTTGGTTTCATCACTAACACAAGTGACGTTAAATCAACTCGCGGATTATTCAAATGACTTTCATCAACTGAAATAAGTAAATCACCTTTCTTAACTTCCTGCAATTCACTCACATGAGCTATAAAACCAACACCATTCAGTTGCACGGTATTTATACCTATATGAATCAAGAAATCAATTCCATCATGACCTTCAATAACAAGAGCATGAAGTCCCCTAAACAACAAACGAATCTTTCCATCAATTGGACTCACAAATTGATTATTATTGGGACGAATCGCATAACCATCGCCTGCTAATCGTTGTGAAAAAACAGAATCATGAACACTTCTTAATTCAACAGCTTGTCCATTACAAATCGCTACCGCATTATCCATAAACAAATCCCTCATCTCTTTCTTAAATTATAACAAAAATTGAATGACTCTTAAACGCCAAATCTACAAATCATCATCATCCCACCGAAAATCCAACAAGTCTTTAGGGACACAATCAAGAATCTTACACAGTTTATTCAAGGTATCCAACCGAATCGATTTAACCTTCCCAGTTTTTAACCTCGATAAGTTCACTTCAGAGATATCCATCTCCATGGCTAATTTTCTCAAACTTATTTTGCGATCAGCCATTACCCGATCTAAACGAACAATTATCATAATGACCTCCTATTATCTACATCTTATCATAATTCATTAAACAATTAATGTTTTTCTCAGAAAATTTCTGTTTTCAATTGAATTATGCGCTCTTTTCTTCTAAACTATTCAGTATACGAAAGGGGAATCATCATGAGTATACTCAACGAAAAAGAAATCACAATCATCAAGCGAAATAATAAAAAAGATAAATACCAACCCGAAAAGATAGCAGTCGCTATCAAGAAAGGTTTTGATAGTGTCAAAGACCCCAATGAAACCGCTCAAGATTCCCATCTTGTCTTCACAAAAGTCATTGAACAGATCGAAGAAAACGCTAAAGAGAATCCAAACATTAGAATTGAAGACATTCAAGACATTATTGAAAAACAACTCATAAAAAATGGGTTTAATGATGTCTACGAGTCCTTTTCAAGCTACCGAAATCGACGCAACGAATCACGACATGTCTTCATTTCAAAACAACACAAGTTCCTAAAAGCCATCGAACAACTAACAATGAAAGATTCCCACGAAGAAGACTCAAAACGCGAGAATGCCAACATTAATGGCGATGGAGCCATGGGAATGATGCTTCAATACGGAAGTACCATCTCAAAAGAATTCTCTAAATCTTACTTAGTCTCTCCTGTTTATTCAGAAGCACATGACTCAGGAAGAATTCACATCCACGATATGGACTTCTTACCAATGGGAACAACAACCTGTTGTCAAATCGATTTGTCTAAGCTGTTTGAAAACGGTTTTTCAACAGGACATGGTCACTTAAGAAAACCAAAAGACATCATCAGTTATGCAGCGCTCGCTGCCATCGCAATTCAATCGAACCAAAACGACCAACACGGTGGACAATCAATTCCTGCTTTTGACTACTACATGGCTCCGGGTGTCCTCAATACCTTTAAGAAACAATTCAAACAAATCATTGCTGATTACATTGATTTAGAAGAGATGGACTTTCCATTAGAAGACTTTATCAATCAAGTTGATAAAATCAAATCGATCAATGTGACAACCGATGACTTCCGTCACTTCTTCAGTGAAGAACATCAAACTGTCTTAGACAAAGCAATCATTCGGGCTACCGCTAAGACAGACCGCATCACTTACCAAGCAATGGAAGCATTTATTCACAATTTAAACACAATGCACTCTAGAGCTGGAGCACAAGTACCATTTAGTTCAATTAACTTTGGAACGGATACAACTCCAGAAGGACGCATGGTCACTAAGAATTATTTATTAGCAACCGATTCAGGTCTAGGAAAAGGTGAAACACCTATTTTTCCAATTTCTATTTTCAAAGTCAAAGAAGGAATCAACTATACACCAGAAGATCCAAACTACGATTTGTTTAAACTAAGCTGTGAAGTATCCGCCAAACGTTTATTCCCTAACTTCTCATTTATTGATGCTCCTTTTAACCTTCAATACTACAAACCAGGCAATATCGGATCAGAAATTACCTATATGGGATGTCGGACACGAGTCATTGCGGATATCACCGATCCAGAACACGAAGAAGTCATCGGAAGAGGAAACATTTCCTTTACATCCATCAATCTTCCACGCTTAGGAATTAAGCACGGAATTCTTGCGAAGGGCGAAGCCGATTGGACTGCCTTCTATGCTGAACTTGATAGTCTTCTTGAAATGGTAAGAGATCAACTCTTAGAGCGCTTTGACATTCAAGGTGCTAAAAAGGTTTATAATTTTCCATTTTTAATGGGACAAGGTGTCTGGAAAAACTCCGACAAGCTAAAACATACTGATGAAGTCAGAGAAGTCTTAAAGACTGGTACCTTAACGATGGGATTTATTGGGTTAGCAGAAACACTAACAGCTATGATGGGTGTTCATCATGGTGAGAGTCTTGAAGCTCAACAAAAAGGCTTAGAAATTATTTCACACATGAGAAAACGGTGCGATCAATATCAAAAAGAATTTAAACTAAACTTCTCATTAATCGCAACACCAGCTGAAGGGCTATCCGGACGCTTTGTACAAATTGATAAATCAATCTTTGGTAACATCAACGGTATCACTGATCGAGCTTATTACACTAACTCTTTCCATGTTCCTGTCTACTTCCCAATCAATGCTAAGGATAAAATCGCTCTTGAAGCGCCATATCATGCTCTCACCAATGCAGGACACATTACTTATGTCGAACTTGATGGTGACACAACTAAGAACCTTGATGCTTTTATAGAAGTCATTCGGATGATGAAAGAAGCAAATATCGGTTATGGAGCGATCAATCATCCAGTTGATAGAGACCCAGTCTGTGGCTACACCGGAATTATTGATGATGTGTGTCCAAGCTGTGGAAGAGATGCAAGTATGCATGGTGCCATTGGGATTGAGAGAATTCGTCGCATTACTGGTTACCTAGTCGGTACAGTTGATCGATTCAACAACGCTAAACAACACGAAGAAATCGATCGAGTGAAACACTCAGTTTATGGAAACCATTAATTTAGCTGGAATTACTTACGATTCAATTGTTGATGGTCCAGGTTTACGAACCACAATTTTTACTCAAGGATGTCCTCACGCTTGTTTAGGGTGTCATAAT
>CAZWPP010000038.1:0-10935 GCA_964635335.1 uncultured Erysipelothrix sp.
TTACTGATAGGTCTTTTAGGAGGGTTCTCAATTAGTGTCACACAAACCTGGCAAGCATTTCTTTTTATGTTAGTTCTCGCGCGAATTGGCTATTCTTTATGTAATGTTTTCTATGACTCTATGTTAACCGATGTTACCACTAATGAGCGCATGGATAGTGTTTCTGGAGCAGGATTTGCTTATGGATATGTCGGATCAACAATCCCCTTTATTCTAGGGATTACTCTTGTCTTAACGACACCATTTGGATTAAGTACGATGTTAGCTACCCAAATTTCGTTCTTAATTACAATTGTCTGGTGGTTCTTACTAAGTATTCCACTGCTTCGGGATGTTAAACAAACCCATTATAAAGAAAAAGATCAACACATGATGAAAAACCTAGGGTCTCAACTTGTCAATACTGTCAAGAAGATTCGAAACAACAAACACATGATGTATTTCTTGTTGGGTTATTTCTGCTACATCGATGGTGTCAATACCATTATTTCTCAATCCGCTAGTTTCGGTGGAGAAGTGGGACTCGATGGAAGCACCATGATTATCGCACTATTAATGACCCAATTTGTGGCCTTCCCCTTTGCGGTATTATCCGGGAAGTTATCTGCTAAATTCGGTCAACTAAATATGTTAAAGTTTTATATAGGCATCTATATTATTGTCGCATGTGTAGGCTTTGTGATGACTCAAGCATGGCAATTCTGGTTACTAGCATTTATGGTAGGGATTGCTCAAGGAGGAATCCAATCGTTATCCCGTAGCTACTTTGGAAAGTTAGTACCAAAACAAGAATCCAACGAGTACTTTGGTTTCTTTGATATCTTTGGGAAATTTGCGGAGTTCTTAGGACCACTCTTAATGGTTTTGAGTGTTTCAATGTTTGGGCAATCGAAGTATGGAATTCTTGCTCTAATTGTACTGTTCGCTTTAGGGTTATACTTTATTCGGAAGATTGAAAAACTAGATCCAAGTGAAAAAATAATGAGTGAATAAAAAAAAGCCAATCTTGGCTTTTTTTATAGAGCAGTATCGTCGATACTCTCTAAATAATTATCAATGTCATTAACTACTGATTTTAAACATCCATCTTCAAATGGAGAAATCAAGTTCGCAGCTTTAACAATCTCAGTAAATGTCTTAGTTCCACCAATTTCACAAATATTAAGATAATCAGTCCAAACAGTAGGATCATTGTTCACAAACTTTCTCTTCCAGAATTGGAAAGCACAGACTTGAGCAAGAGTGTAATCGATGTAATAGAAAGGACTATTGAAGATGTGGTTTTGTCTAAACCACCAGGTACCTTTTTCTAAGAAGTCATTGTCTTCAAAATCTAAATCCGGACGATATTGTTTATCAAGCTTGCGCCAAACGGCTTTTCTTTCTTCAGGAGTCATCTCAGGGTTGTTATACACTTCGTGTTGATAGTGATCAACCAGTACCCCATAAGGAAGGAAAGATAGAGATTCAGCTAAGTGGCTAAAACGGTATTTATCAGCCTTGTCACCAAAGAATTTTTCCATATATGGCCACGTTAAGAACTCCATACTCATGGAATGAATTTCACAACTCTCCATGGTTGGCATCACGCAATCATCCAATACAATGTTTCGTGATTGATAGCCTTGGAAAGCGTGTCCTGCTTCATGAGTTAAGACATCGACATCCCCTGAGGTTCCGTTGAAGTTAGAGAAAATAAAAGGAACTTTATAGGTGGATAAAAAGGTCATGTAGCCCCCTGATTGCTTACCAGGTTTTGCGAGAACGTCCATTAAGTTTGAATCAATCATTAAATCGATAAACTCAGCAGTTTCAGCACTTAGTTCATGATACATGTCTCTTCCTTGGTTAAGGATGTATTCTGCATCACCAATTGGTGTTGCGTTTCCATCTAAGAATTTAAGAGTTGTATCAAAATACTTCAGTGAATCAAGACCTAAACGTTTTGCTTGACGGGTATGTAGTTTACTAACAAGTGGTACTACTTCGGCCAAGACTTGTTGGCGATAGTTAGCAACCATTTCTTCAGTGTAATCAAATCGATTCATCGCTACATAAGCCAATTCAGTATACGTGTTAAACCCAAGTTTTTTCGCCATGTTGTTTCTCAGTTTAACAAGCTTATCATACAATTCATCAAATTCTTGTTCGTGTTCTTTAAAGAAACCCCAACTAGTTTCTGCAGCTGCTTTTCTTACATCCCGATCGGTTGATTGAAGATAAGGACCCATTTGAGCTAAGGTTAACTCTTTTCCATCAAATTGTAATTTCGCACTAGCAATTAGTTTCATGTACTGAGTTGTTAACTTGTTTTCTTCTTGCATATCTTCAATGACTTCTTCACTAAAAACACGACGAGCATTTTCTGCAAGTAAGAAGAAGGTTTTTGGATAAATTGATTCAAGTTGTTCTCTGTACTTAGAATCTAAAACAGCGTTATTGAAATCAATATACGTTTGTTGAAGCAATGGACTTTTTTCATCCCAGAATTCAGTTTCTTCTTCGTAGAATTTATCCTCAGTATTAATAGAGTGACGAATACTACAAAGGGTTCTCATTGTCATTGCTTCTTTAGCACTTTCATTAAAGTCACTAAAAATACGGTTTGCTTCATCAAAGGATTCAGCATTTTTAAACTGTTCTAACAGTTCATGACCTTCTTTTTTGACGAGGTCAATGTCAATTCTTTTGTACTCAAAATCATTAAAATTCATATAGTCACCTCGTTGATATTGTACACTATTTTAAAGGAAATGATGAAACAAATGAAAAGTTTGTTAAGTTCTTGAAATTTATATGAAATGGGTTACAATAGAGACAAGAGGTGATGACAGATGAATAATAACATTGTCAATAAAGCCATAGGCAGTGGTTTCATTAGTCTTTTATCTGCCTTTAAAGAAGTATCATAATTTTTTAAGATGGGTTTGACTCGTCTTTTTTTATTACCTGTTTGACAAAGGAGGACAAATTTTATGGATCAAACAAACAGAGACCTCTGGGCAGCGAGTGCTACAGGGGACCTTGACAGTATTGTTAAGGCACACAACAAAGGTGGCGATTTGAATTTTGCCAGTGGTGATGGACGAACAGCATTAATGCGTTCAGCTAAACGTGGCTTTATCGAAATCGTTGATTACTTACTCGAAAATGGGGCTGATGTCAATATTCTTGACAAGAACCAAAAAAATGCACTGATGGGTGCAGCCAAAAAAGGTGAATTAGAAATCGTTGAAAAACTAGTGGATAAAGGAGCAGACATTAATGCTAAAGACTATAAAGGTCGTACCGCATTAATGAGAGCAGCTCTGTTAGGACAATTGAATGTCGTCGACTACCTGATTGAAAAAGGTGTAGATGTCAATGCTCAAGATGAAATGGGCAGAAGTGCTCTTATGGAAGCATGTGTCGCCTTCAAATTTGATGTAATCAAGAGTTTGGTTCATGCTCATGCCGATGTTAACGCTCAGGATGCAAATGGCTGTACCGCTCTCATGCGCGCAAGCTATTCAGGGTATTTAGAGTTAGTTAATTTCTTGTTAGAAAATGGCGCAGATAAAGAAATCTTAGACAACAATGGCCAAAAAGCGGTTCATTATGTTCGTGAACATAATTTAGATGAGCTTAAGCCAATCTTGAAGTAGGGGAGACAAATAATGAGAGACTATTTTTCAAACGAAGTTAAAAACATTGTTTTATTGGGCCATTCAGGCTCAGGTAAATCATCCATTGTTGAAGCAATCTTACATTTTACCAAAGTAACCGATCGCATGGATCGAACATCCAGTATGGACTTCGACGCTGAAGAACAAAAACGAGGACAATCGGTCTATACAGCACTTGCTCCAATTGAATGGAAAGATCAAAAAATAAACTTTATTGATACCCCAGGATACTTTGATTATTATGGCGAAACTAAAGCAGGTATCACCGTAGCAGACAATGCGTTAATTGTTGTTTCTGCTAAAGATGGTATTGAAACTGGTACAGAAAAAGCATTTGAAATGACTGTTGAATCAAAAATCCCAGCAATTTTCTTTATCAACAAGATTGATGATGAACATGGCGATTTCCATAAAGTTTATGATTCATTGCGATCACGATTTGGCGACAAAATACTCGCTTTTGAATTACCTATCATCGAAAAAGAAACAGTCGTTGGATCAGTCAATATCCTACGTAAAAAAGCATGGTTCTATAATGATCGCACAACACCAAAAGAAGTTCCTGAAAACTTAGTGGGGACTGTGGATGCGTACTATGAACAAATCATTGAAGCATTAGCAATGACTGATGATTCATTAATGGAAAGCTATTTTGAAACAGGTGAATTCACTCAAGATGATATTATTAAAGGGTTAAGTCTAGCAGTCAGATCTGGTGAAGTTATCCCAGTGTATTTTGGGGCAGCAACTAAGATGACAGGGATTGAAAGACTCCTTGATTTAATCGTTGAATATTTCCCTACATATGCTGAGAGAGGCACTGTTGAAGCTTTTGATCAAAAGAACAACCCAGTGACTTTAAAAACATCAGAAAATGAAACCTTGTCTGCATTTGTCTTTAAGACAATTGTCGATCCATTTGTAGGTAGAATTTCCTACCTAAAAGTCATGTCAGGTGTCTTAACAACAGATGCCAGTGTTGTGAACGCAAACAAAGATCAATCTGAAAAAATCTCTCAGATTTTCTCAATTCGTGGAAAACACCAAGTCGCAGTTGGTAAACTCTTTACTGGAGATATTGGAGCAGTTGTTAAGCTACAAAACACATTTACCAACGATACACTAGCGGATAAAGAACGACCAGTATATTTCAAGTCTGTTGAGTTTCCTCCAGCCATGCTTTCAGTAGCAATTTGGCCAAAGAGTAAAAATGATGAAGATAAACTTTCATCATCCCTCCAAAGAATTCTTGAAGAAGATCAATCCGCTCGTTTAGAAAATAATAGTGAAACAGGCGAGTTAATTCTTTATGGACTTGGGGATCAGCACATTGATGTTATTCTTAATAAGCTAAAAACGAAATACAAAGTAGAAGTTAGTACAACACCTCCTACCGTTCCTTATCGTGAAACCATTCAAGGCAAAGTTAAAGCTGAAGGAAAACATAAGAAACAATCCGGTGGGGCTGGACAATATGGTCACGTATGGGTAGAGTTTGAACCAAGTGATTCTGAAGAGATGGTGTTTGAAGAAAAAATCTTTGGGGGCTCTGTTCCTCGTCAATACTTCCCTGCAGTTGAACAAGGATTAAGAGAATGCATGAACAAAGGGGTCCTAGCGGGATACAAAGTTGTTGGAGTTAAGACAACTCTTGTTGATGGTTCGTATCATGATGTAGACTCAAAAGAAATTGCCTTTAAAGCAGCCGCACGTCTTGCGTATAATGCCGCAATGCCAAAAGCAAAACCGGTTATTTTAGAACCAATCGTTAAAGTAGATGTTGTTGTTCCAGAAGACTATGTTGGAACAGTTATTGGTGACTTCAATAAACGCCGTGGTATGATTCTTGGTATGGATATGTTAGCTGGAGAAAAACAACGCGTGACTGCAGAAGTTCCAATGAGTGAAATGATGACATACGCAACTCAACTTCGTTCGTTCTCACAAGGAAAAGGAAGCTATGTTCAAGAGTTTGTTCGTTATCAAAAAGCACCAATTGAAATTCAAGATAAAGTTATCTTAGAAGCACAACGTCGCAAAGAGGCTGAAGAATAAGATAAAAAGTGACTGTAACGAATAAACAGTCTCAGGTACAAGCAAAAAGCAAATGAACAAACTATACCCCGAAAGGTAGACACACAATAAAAAGTGACTAACCCTTCGGGGTTTTCGTATACGTAAGTCAGAGGGGAAAATAATGTAAAAGAAAAAATCCACACCGAAAATCTAATCGACAAAAATGATCCTGTTGTTAGTTTTCTTGACGGGTAGGAGGTTAAACCTTAAGAAATCTTAAAGAGGTTGAGAAATGGATATTCGTTTTATGGTCTTTCAACGATTTATTCAAGATATTTTTAATGAGATTAACGAGTTTCTGATTGATTGAGAACAGATTGATACAATTCAACTGTATGTGATGGAATAAAGAATGAGTCGAATGCAAATAAGTTTAGCTTTGTTTGGAAGAAAGCAATTTAAATTATCAAAGGAAGTTGTTTCTTAAGACTTCAATGGAATGTCCAAAGAAAAAGAGCTGCAACGCTCTTAGATAACTTTGTCAGTATCTATTTAGTTACAGCCCATTTATATGGTTGTATAAATTATTTAGTAAGTCCTTTTTCAAAACGTTCTGAAACAGCATCCCAGTTAATGACTTTAAACCATTCTGTGACGTAGTCAGGACGACGGTTTTGATAGTTTAGATAATAAGCATGTTCCCAAACATCAAGTCCTAGAAGAGGGAAGAATCCTTCCATTAGAGGAGAATCTTGGTTAGCTGTAGACATAACCTTTAATTGTTTGTCTGCATTAAGTACGAGCCATGCCCATCCAGATCCAAAACGAGTTTTCGCTGCATTTGAGAATTCTTCAACAAAGTTTTCGTATGAACCGAATGCATTGTCGATAGCATCTTTCAAGTCGCCTTTAAGTTCCGTAGTTCCTACAGGAGCCATTACTTTCCAGAATAGTTTGTGATTGTGTGCTCCTCCACCGTTGTTAATGACTGCTTGACGAATGTCAGCTGGAACATTGTTGATATCACGGAGTAGTCCGCATAGTGATTCGTATTCTAACTCTGGGTGTTTTTCTAAAGCAGCATTTAAGTTAGTCACATAAGCTTGGTTGTGTTTTGTATGATGGATCTCCATCGTTCTGGCATCAATAACTGGTTCTAAAGCATCATAAGCATAAGGTAATTCTGGTAATTCAAATTTTTTCATAGTTGTTTTCCTTTCCTACTGAGTACAGTATAGCAATCTAATAGAACCTACTCAATTGGAATGCCCACTAAATATTAAATAATTTAGTGAATTTCTCGATTAAATAGTCACAGTAGAAATTAGGATCAAAGGATTGACCACAAACTCTAAAGATGATTTCATCGGTTAAATAATAACCACCATACTGATGAATATTTTCTTTTAACCATTCTTTAATAACAACAAAGTTCCCTTGTTTTAATTGTTCTTCAATATTAACTGACTCATTCAATTTATTGTAGAACTGACAAGCATATGCGCTTCCCAATGCGTAAGTTGGGAAATAACCAAATGAGGCATCAGACCAGTGAACATCTTGTAAAATCCCTTCACTGTTAGTTTCAGGACGAATTCCTAGTATTTTTTCATATTCATCAGCCCATAGCACATCTAAGTTATCTGTAATGTCTTCGTTAATCATGCGTTGTTCCATGTTGTAGCGAATTAAAACATGAAGTGGGTAGGTTAACTCGTCAGCCTCTATTCGAATTAAAGACGGTTCAGAATAATTAATCCCTAAGATAAACTCATCAAGAGACACTTTAGAAAGTTCTTCTTTTAAGATTTCTTGAAGTTGTGGGTAGAGATAGTACCAGAAACCATAACTACGACCAATGTTGTTTTCTAAAAAACGAGATTGAGACTCATGAAGCGACATACTCATTGCGTCCGCAATCGCATAACCTTCATAAACAGAATCCACTTGATGATTGTAGGTTCCATGTCCGATTTCGTGGATCACTGAAAAAATATTAGAAGTGAAATCATTTTCTAAGTATTTAGTGGTAATCCGTGTGTCATTAATAGAAAATGTACTACTAAATGGGTGAGCACTTTCTGAAATATAAGAATACTCAGGATTGAAATCAAGGTAATGACGAATCAGTTCTGTCACTTGACGTTGTTTATCAAGACTTACAGGACGACTCAGAAATTCTGGTTTCTCTATTTTTTTATCAACGACTTGTTTAATAAAAGGAACCAGACGTTCTTGGATAACTTTAAAGAAGTCGTCCACTTTTTGTTGAGTTAATCCTTGTTCGTAGTTATCAAGCATTGCTTCATAGGTGTTGGTGACATTGTCTTGATAGGAAATCATTTCTTTACTTAAGGCAATGACATTTTTAAGATGTGGTTCGAAATAGGGGTAGTTGTTTTGTTCTTTTGCTTCTTGCCAAGCTTCAAAGGATTCGTTAGTTGCGAGTGAGAATTTTGTAGCCAGTTCTACTGGAATGTTTTTGTTTTTGTTATAGCTAATTAAACGAAGCTCAATTTCTCGTTTCATTAAGTCATCGAGTTCAAGTTCATTCAGTTGTAGTAAAGTATCGATGTAGTCTTGACTAATGCTTGTTTCAAAGTATTGCCCATAAAGGGTTGACATGGCTTCAAAACGATAAGCGCCACCTTTCTTAGGGGCAATCGTATTGAGGTCGAAGTTCATTGTTGTCATGGCTAATCCGAGTGCGTTTAGTTTTTTACGATAGGTATCAAACTTGTCTAATAACTGTTGTTTTTCCATAATATCTCCATTCTATGCAATCTATTGTAATTTAAATTGCTTTAAGTTGAAAGCGATTGTTGTATAATAACAGAGAACACAAGGAGATCTTATGAGAGAAAAATGTATAAATGCATTAGAAATGCGTGGTGTAACTGTAGACGATATTATAGATATTGTCATGCTTTTACAAAGTCCATATATTGACGATTTATCTAGAGATGAGATTGAAGAAGATATTTTTGAGATCTTAGCAAAACGAGAAGTCTATCACACAGTAATGACAGGAATAGCGATTGATATAGCGACTGAAGAAAATAAGCTCTTTGATCAAGATCTTATGAATGCAATGCGTGGGGATTATGGATTATTTGGAGTGGATGAAGTTCTTGCGTATGGAATCTGTAACATGTATGGTTCGATCGCATTAACCAATTTTGGGTATGTCGATAAACTAAAACCCGGAATTATTGGTGTTGTTAATGATGATTTGACCCATGTTAATACATTTCTAGATGACATTATTGGGGCAATTGCTGCGAGTGCAGCCGCTAAATTAGCTCATACCCACAAACAAGAAATAAAAGAAGTAGTTATGAAAAAGAAAAGAGGAAAGAAGTAATATGAAAAGAATTATTGGATTATTATTAATAGGTTTATTAGTAATCAGTGGATGTTCATCTGCTAAAACAATCAATTACATTAAAACAACACAAGTAATGGAGAAAATGGATAACAAAGATGACTTTGTATTAATTGTTGGATCAAGTACTTGTGGAGCATGTATTGCCTATAAACCGATCTTAGAAGAAGTGGTTAAGAACAAAGAAGCGAACATTTTTTATGTTCAATACGATACAGAAGGTATTAAAGCTGACAATTCGGTTGATGAAGCAGGAAGAGCTAATATTACTAAATTGTTTGATGAATATTTTGGTGGAAAAATTACCAGTACTCCATCGACACTTTATATTAAAGACGGGAAAATCGATTCGATGGAAGCAGGACTTATGAGTTATGTTCAATTAATTGACTGGTTGGTATCCCATGGTCAACCTCTAAAACAGTAATATGAAAAGCAGTAATGATGTAACGAAAGTGTTACGTGATATCGGTGTTAGCTCAGGGATGAGTGTGTTGGTTCATCACCATCCACTATTACATGAATTAATTGGTGGTCCAGCAACATTGGTCAACAGTTTATTGGAAATTGTTGGTGTTGAAGGCACTGTTTGTAGTTTTGAGTTAATTAGGGATAATCGGGATCCAAGTTTGGATGAAAAAATCGACTTTGAAGAACGTCCTGCGATTCGAAGACAATTAGAACTCTTTGATTACAAGCGGTATCGAGATATTTACTACAATCCTACATTTATGGCACTTACCAAGACACCAGGACGATTGTTTAATAATCATCCGTATGTTGTGTTTTGTGTCAACGGTAAGTTTGCTAAATACATGGTAAGACAACAACCACTTGATTTTCCTTTTGGGTTACAAAGCAGTTTCAAAGCACTGAATGAATTAGATGGCTATATTCTTCATTTTGGTCATCAGTTTGATGATTGTCATGAATTAAAGCTAGTTTACTCGATGAATGAATCATTACAAAGTATTGCTGTCAATGGAGCTGCATGGGGTAATCAATGGACCAAGTATCTGGATTATGAAACCGATGTTTCGCTTTATGAGAAAGCAGTGTCGATGTGTGAGTCAAAAAAAGAACTGATTGTCGATGGATTGTCGATTCAGTTCTATAAATATCAAGATGTATTAACGATGTATGAACGATGTTTAACAAATAAGTTTAAAGGGTAATCGATATGGTTGCCTTTTTTATTTCACTCATTAAGATAGAAACAAGTTCTTCTAAGGTTTCTTTGTCACGAGTTGAGAAACGATCAAATTCAAAAGAATCAATGTCTAAGACACCAATTAAATGGTTGTCTAAAAAAAGTGGAAGAACGATTTCGCTATTAGAAGCACTGTCACAGGCAATATGACCATCAAATTCATGGACATTTTTAACTACAATAGTTTGTTGGTCTCGCACACATTTGCCACAGACACCGTTATTAATGTTAATGATGGTACAAGCAGGTTTGCCCATAAAAGGTCCTAAATGGAGGGTGTTGTCTTTTAGAAAGTAGAAACCTGCCCAGTTGATGGTTGGTAATTCTTGGTATAGAAAGCTAGCTGTATTTGCGTAGATGGAAAGTGATGCATCTGTTTGTTCAATGAGTGCTTGATATGATTTTAAGTTCATAGAAATTCCTTTCAAGTGTTGTGATTGTATTTTATCATATTTTTGATATAATAGCGTTGTGGAACAGGGGAGCGAAAGCTGAGAGTCACAACGATGACAAACCCTTATCACCTGATCTAGATAAAACTAGCGTAGGGAGTTCAAGGATCTTTTTGAATTTACCGCGCCGAAAGGTGCATTTTTTATTTATAAACGGTCAGGTCTTCATTCACATTATATAAGGAGGAGAAAAATGAAGACAAATGT
>CAZWPP010000039.1:0-10920 GCA_964635335.1 uncultured Erysipelothrix sp.
TATTCATAAAAAGAATACCTCCATCTTACATTTTACAATGAATTGATAGAAGTATTCTTTTTTTATTAGGTACCGACAATTTAGGTCAGTTCAGTTAACTTCATGGGTTAACAGCCTTTTTTATTACTTCTTACATCTCACTTTAAATATTTGTTCATCCAATTAGTAATTTCACTTAAACGTTTAATTCTTCCCTGAGGACGACCACTTCTTGAGAGATCATGATTTTCACCTTTAAAGATAACCATTTTAGCATCAATGTGCTGGTGTTTAAGAGCAGTAAACAATTGATACCCTTGATCAACTGGACAACGATAATCATCTGTGGAATGAATAACGAGTGTAGGAGTTTTAAAGTTCTTTGCATATTTTAATGGAGAATGATACCACAACTTGTCTTGACCATGATCAGTAAAGATACTCGCATCATTTTGATCAGCAGCAAAGTAGTAACCAATATCGCTCACACCATAAAATGAGGTCCAATTGGAGATTGATCGTTGAGTAGCAGCTGCTTTAAAACGATTCGTATGACCAATGATCCAGTTTGTCATAAACCCTCCATAAGAACCACCAGTCACACCAATACGTTCTTTATCAACAGTAGGATATTTATTCAAGACAGTATCAACAAATGTCATGATATCTTCATAATCAATCGTACCATATTTCCCGCGGATATCAGAGAAGTCATCACCTTTACCATCTGAACCATGTGGGTTACAGTACATGACAACATATCCTTGATTAGCCCATACTTGCATTTCGTGATAGTAAACAGGACCATAGACAGTTTTAGGGCCACCATGAATGTCTAGAATAGCAGGAACACTCTCTAACTCATTAAAATTCTTAGGTAAAAGAACCCATCCAGATATCTCTGAACCATTGGATTGAAACGTAATCTTCTGTGGTTCACTAATAAATTTTGTGTCAACGGTTGTATTATGCTTTGTTACAATCGTGTTGTATTCTTCTAATTCATAGAGTTCTTGAAGCTCCATCTTGAAGAGTCCAATACCATATAATTTTTTGTTTAACATCGCAATTCCATCGACAGAGGCTTCTTTGTCTTCAAAACGAACTGTAAAACCATTCTTTGGTGTGAACTCATCAACCCGTGCATAACCATCGTGAGTTGTAATAATCATAAAGGAATTTTCTTCTATTAGAAGTTGAGCACTACCACCGAGTCGAACATCACTACCTACGGAGTTACCATAATAAACCTCTGTAGAGACTTCGATTAGTTCTGTGTTTGTTAATTGGTAGAGCCGTGGGTTTTGATTCATACCCAGTACTTTACCATCGGTTGCGAGTAAATACAGAGCACTACGAAGAGGAATAATTGCTGAAATAGACAATCTTGAAAAAGTTGGTAGTTTAGTGACAGCGAGGGTTCCTAAATCAAGATGATAGAGGTCATTGAAGCGTTCTCTTTTGTGTTTATAGGAACTACCACAGAAGTAAGCTGCTTTTTTGTTGGAATGAAGAACGACATTTGAAACTGACAGTGAGGACTTTGTTAAAGGAACTAACTTGTTGTCTTTTGTGCTAAAAAGGAAGAGCCGTTGGCGATGACGATCGATGTATTGGGTACCATTAAACCAAAACGGGATCTCTGTGATTTCTGTATAATTCTCTTGTTTCTTTAATTCAATTTGTAGCTTTTCTTTTTTCTCTTTTGAATAACTAAAATAGTTTGGATGATCTAAAGAAATATTAGCAGTAACTAAAAAATAATCCTCATTAATAATTTCTAAATTTGAAACAACAACAGGAAGTTGATAGGTTGGTTTCGCTTCTCCACCAGTTATTGGAAGTGTATAAAGAGTTGTTTCATCTTTAAGACTTTCTTCACTAGGAAGTCTTTTGGTAGAAAAAATAAGAGTCTCATCATTCAACCACTCAACGTTGTTTTCTTTCTTTAAAAAAGTCATTTGTTTTGACTGTTGACCATCATATATATTAATCGCACGATCATATTCGTTATTAGTTTCGTTTGCTGTTGCGACGATATAGGCTAGTTTTGTGTGGCTCGGATTACTCTTAAGTGATGAGAGATATTTAAATGTTAAAAAATCATTGATCTGTAGTTGCTTCTTCATGGTCTAAATCTTCTTTCTTTTCTATTAGTTCGATCAGTACTTTGTGGACACGCTTTTCATCAGCATCTAATACGGTTAATTGATAATTATCAACAGTAACAGTTTCGGAGATGAGTGGGATTTTATTCATCAGTTCAATGACCCAACCACCAACAGTCGTAGCATCCATTTCATCAGTATCTTGTTCTTTATCCAGAATCTCAAATAAACGAGTTAGTTCCGTAGAGCCTAATACAACATATTGGTTTTGATTCACTTTTTGAATATCATCATAAACATCATCGTGTTCATCCCAAATTTCACCAACCAACTCTTCAACAATATCTTCTAGAGTTACAATTCCTGCGGTACCACCGTATTCATCAATCACTACAGCTAAGTGATTTTTGCTTTGTTGTAATTGCTTTAGCAGTTTTGAAATCTTGTATGATTCCGGAACAAACAAAACAGGATTAATAATTGAACGCAAATCAAAATCTTCGTTTTCGTAATATCTAAAATCCTTTGAATGAATAACCCCAATTATTTTATCGAGAGATTCTTGATAAACTGGATAGCGAGAAAATTCATTATAAGTAATAAGATCGGCTATCTTCTTAAGTGGCCAATTGATATCCAACGCCACTAAATCAACTCGAGGAGTTAGGATTTCTTCAACAATTAAATCATTGAATTCTATGGATCGGCGAATCAAATCTCCTTCACTTTGTTGCAGCGTTCCTTCACTTTGGGCTTCTTCAACAATATTCAAGAGTTCTTGTTCGGTAATAACGTTTTCAACTTGTGGTTTAAAAAAGAGTGTAAAGAGTTTAATAAAAAGATTAAATACCCAATAAAGTGGCAACACCACTATTAATAACACTGAGACAAGAGGTTGAAACCTTACTAAGAATCTTTCTGGATTTACTTTAGAAAGTGATAGGGGTAAAATCTCTGTAATTAACATTTGAATGATGACTATAATAATAAACAGAAATAACCAATGAATGGTATCTGTTAAAGGGAAAACACAAAATGCAATGATTAAACTAAGAATTGTTTTTAATATCTTAATAGAAACAAATGTCTTGGTTTGATTATCCAAATAACAAGCTATCTTTTTTGCTTTATCTTCTCCAGCTAAAGCGAGATTGTTAAGTCGTGTCTCAGATATTAAATTGAATGAGTTTTGTATGAGTGAGACTATCCCTAACAAAATTAATGAAATTATAGCAAATAGTAATAATTGAATCCTCTGGTCGTCCATGATCGTCCTCCGATGGAAGTATTTTATCATACAGTGACGAAAATGTCATAATCATATCAAAGATTAAATGACAAAAATGGAGTATAATCATTTCAGAGGTAAACATATGGCTTTCATTGAATTTAACAACGTATCAAAAATCTACCACATATCTGAAGTAGAAATTCATGCATTGCATGATGTTTCTTTTACTATTGACGAGAATGAATTTGTCGTAATTGTTGGTCCTTCTGGAGCTGGAAAAACAACACTCTTAAACTTATTGGGTGGAATGGACTTTGTAAGCAGTGGTAGCATAATTGTTGATAAAACAAACATTTCACGGTATAACGAAAAACAATTAGCTAATTTTCGAAGAAACGATATTGGTTTCGTTTTTCAGTTTTATAACTTAGTCGGTAATTTAACGACATTAGAAAATGTTGAGCTAGCAACACAGATTTGTAAAGATGCATTAGATCCCATCGATGTATTGGACAAAGTTGGACTCAGTCATCGGATGGATAATTTCCCAAGTCAATTATCTGGAGGAGAACAACAACGAGTTGCGATTGCGAGAGCATTATCGAAAAACCCTAAACTCTTATTGTGTGATGAACCAACTGGGGCGCTCGATACTGAAACAGGACAGCAAATATTACAGTTGTTACAAGAAGCTGCATCACTCTATAACATGACGGTAGTTATCATCACTCATAATAGTGTTATTGCAGAGATGTCACAAAAAGTTATTCATGTTCATGATGGGACAATTAAGAAAATTGAAATTAATGAGCGTCCAAAAAAAGCGAGTGAGATTGAATGGTAAAAAAGAGCTATTACAAAGATATTTTAAGGGAAATTAAAAATCGACTCCCACAATTTATTTCTACAATAATTATCTTAGCTTTAGGGATAAGTTTTTATATTGGCATTCAAATGACAGGAATCGATATGAGAACTACTGCGGATTCTTACTATCATGAAAAACTCAACGCTGATATTGAAGTAACAACATCATTAGGTGTGGATGAATCGTTTCAAAAAGAAATTGAAACTCTGTTTTCAGATGCGAAAACGGAACTGTTCTATTACGTAGATACGATGGTTATTATTAATGGCAAGGAATTCAACATTAGAATTTATCAAATTCCTAAAAGTATGAATCAATTTAATCTCTTAGCTGGTAGTATTCCACTCAATAAGAATCAGATTCTTATCGATAGCCAGTTTTTGAATTTTTTTGATGTACAATTAGGGCACAAAGTTACACTTCTCAATAATGATAAACTTAAGAGCAATAATTTAGAAGTTGTTGGGTTTGGAAATTCAAGTCGTTTCTTAACTTACGAAAGAGGTAGATCTAGTGTTGGAAACGGTCAGCTAGATGGTTTTGGCTATGTCGTTGCGGATGCTTTTGATATGGATGTGGCTAATGGACTTTCAATTCGATTAGATGATTTAGAAGACGTTAAGTTTGATGATATAGAGTATAGGAATTCGGTTTTATCAGCTAAAACATTACTCAATACCAACCGGGATCGCTTAATTAACAAGAGGTTAGAAGACTTGATTTCTAATCCTCAAAAAGAATTAGAGGATGCTAAGAAGGAACTAATCGAAGAAACAACAAAAGCACAATTAGAATTAAAAGAAGCAAATCAAAAGTTAATTGAGGGAAAACAAAAGCTTGATAAAGGGTTGAATGACTTCAACGAGGGTGTATCACAGATATATACAAAAATTGATCAAGAACCGGTGATTAAAGATAGTCCTAAAGAAACATTAGAGCGCTTGAATCAACAAATAAACATTTACTTTACTATTCAGCAAGAAAAGATAGTTGAAGCTCAGTTACAAATAAACAAAGGATTTAAAGATGCTAACAGTGGTTTATCAACCATAGAATCCAATGTCGACCTGATCAACGAAAAAAGAGATCTTTTAAGTTCGCAGCTGGCGACACTGAATCAAACAATTGATACTCTCGAAGCTTCGAATTTAAAAGTCGTTAATCAACAGAAATCCTTGGATGAATTGAGAGCTGCCTATGTCAATCTTCAGTTAAATCAAACAAATTACGATGATGGATTAAAGAGTTTTTACGATGGATTGTTCCTTATTAAAACGCAACTTCAATCAGACTACGTGTTTGTCAACAATCCTCAAGTTGATGCTTTTGCAATCAGTAATCAGATTAATCAGACTCTAAGTTTAATGAATGAAACTCTTATTGAGGTTAGTAGTGGTTTAAGTCAAGTAGAACAACTATTATTAGTTCAACCTGATGATTTAAGTTTACTAGCACAAAAGGAAATGTTACTACAACAAAAATCACAATTAGAGATGAATATTAATCAGCTTAAAATTGCCCAAGCAGAAAGTGTTACCCTGATTAGTTCTTCAGATCAGTTAGCTCAAGCCAAAACTCAATTGGATGCAGGGTGGGCTTTAATTAATCCTCAAATTAAACAAATAGGTTCACTTGAAAGTGCTCAAGCTCAACTTGATTTAGGAAAACAGCAACTTATAAGTGGAATCGATTCAATCTATAGTAATTTATCGCTTAGTAATCCAAAAGAAGCTGATATAACAAAAGCGATTGTTAAACTTAGAGAAGATGTTCATTCTTTTGAAACAACTCAAAATACATTACTAGATGATGGTTTGACTACATTGAATTTTCAAAAGAGTGAAGTGCTTCAATCTCTTGAGTTGTTGCGTCAATCTCAACAAACACTTACTCAATCACAAATAGATTTGGATAACGGTAGAAATCAACTCAATGTTGCTACAATAGAACTTGAAGTTGGAGTGAATGATTATCAAAAGGGATTTGAAACGTATCAACAAGGAGTCAAAGATTATCAAGAGGGGCTTGTTACTTTTGAGAATGAGACAAAAGATGCTCAAAAGAAGATTGCTGATGCACAAAAAGATTTAGATGCTATAAAGAAACCTGAGCTTTTTGTCAGTACTCGTAATGAGTTTATGATTGGTTATCAGAGTTTTGAAAATGATAGCAACCGGATAGAGAGAATCGGACAAGTTTTCCCATTGTTTTTCTTTTTGATAGCTGCTTTAGTATCATTATCGACAATGTCACGAATGGTTGAAGATCAAAAAACTCAGATGGGAATTATGAGTGCTTTGGGTTACACAAGAAGAATGATACGAAATAAGTTCTTGATTTATGCGTTAGGGGTATTAGTCTTTAGTCTTCTTTTAGGATCATTGTTGGGTTATCTATTTTTCCCAAGAATGATTTATGAAGCATATCGGATTTTGTACGAAATGCCTGAGTTACAAACACCATTTTCATGGAAAGTCTTTATCATACCTCTTCTTTTATCAATGGTAGTGACCTTGGCGGTTGCTTATGGTCAATCACAACGATTACTAAAAATGAGGCCATCACAAATGATGAGACCAAATCCACCTCATGTTGGAAAAAGAGTACTTATTGAGAGGGTTACACCTCTGTGGAAACGGTTATCTTTTCTTCAAAAAGTAACGTTGAGAAATATCTTTAGGCACAAGTCTCGTTTCTTTATGACTACCGTTGGAATTGCTGGGTGTACTGGATTATTAGTAACAGGTTTTGGGATGTATGATTCAATCATGAAAATTCCAGTTCTTCAATTTCAAAAGATCTATCAATATCAAATTAATGTGGTCTACAATAATGAGATTGATGAAGCTACAAAGAATGAGATTACTAACTATTTAGTTTCCCAAGAGGTATCTGTTGTTGATAATCAAGTAATAAGTATTGAATCGACCAACTCATTTGCTTCAATCGATTCAACGATGTATATTTTTGAAAACAATCAACAATCAGCTGAGATGTTCTCTTTACATCAAGGAGATAAAATTGTAACACTGGATGACGACGGTGTGATAATAAACACTAAACAAGCAGAATTATTGGGACTAAAACTAGGAGATACAATTCATTTAATAAATCCATCTAAGAATTTGAAGGTTGAGACAACCATTAAAAACATGGTTGATAATTATGTTGGTCATAATGTCTACATGACACGTGATTTAGCGAACCGCTTAGGAATCAATAATCAGAAGAATTCTTTATTATTAAAAAGTGAAAACGATAAACCATTAGACACAGATACCATTACAAGTTATTTATTGAAGTATGATGATGTTTTATCTGTAGTTGATATTAGCTCCGTGTATCAAAGCGTTAACAATAGTATGGAATCTTTCTTCTTTGTGATAGTAGTAATTGTGATTGCGGCAGCGTTACTTGCTTTTGTAGTCATGTTTAATCTGTCTAATATGAATTTAACTGAGCGTCAACGGGAAATAGCGACCTTGAAAGTGTTAGGCTTCAATCAAAGAGAAACCTTTGCTTATTTAAGTAGAGAAAATTTGTTGTTGACTTTGGTTGGAATTTTAGTGGGATGTGCTTTTGGTTATTTATTGCATCAATATGTTATTTTTAGTGCAGAAATTGATACCATTATGTTTTATCGTCAACTAACAATCGCTTCTTTAGTGATTTCAAGTGTACTTACGTTTATCTTTTCATTAATCAATGACATTATTATGAGTTTTCAAGTCAAGAAGATTAACATGCTTGAATCTTTAAAGAGTGTAGAATAGGTGAAACGTTTGACATGAGTAACTTTTATGGTACAATTATTCCATTATTTAGGAGGACGTATGAAAGATTGTTCAGACCAGTGTTGTGACCGAATGTGTTGTAAAGAAATGAGGTTAGGCAATGAGTGTTAATATTGCTCTCATCTTTATTTTGACATTAGTGAACGGAGTGTTCGCGATGAGTGAAATTGCTTTTGTTTCACTCAATGACAATAAGGTTAAAGTTAAAGCCCAAGAGGGAGATAAAAAATCTCTTATGGTTTACAATCTGCTACAGGATTCCAATCGTTTTCTATCGACTATCCAAATTGCCATCACTTTAGCGGGATTTTTAAATTCAGCAATCGCGAGTGATGCTTTTTCTGGTATTATTGGAGAATGGATAGTTAAGTTAGTTCCAAGTCTTACTGTCGCAACAATAAAACCATTCGCAATGATCTTGATAACACTTATTTTATCTTACATTAGTTTAGTGTTTGGAGAACTTGTACCAAAGCGAATTGGGATGAATAATCCAGAAGGGGTTGCGTACTCTTTAGTTGGATTGATTAATTTTGTTGCGAAGTTAACCAAACCAATTGTTGTCTTATTGAGTGCATCTACGAACCTAGTTGTTAAGTTGATGAGAATTGATACAGAAGGTGCTCAAGAAAAAGTAACCGAAGAAGAGATTCGCATGATGTTAGATGTTTCTCAAGAAAATGGAGCAATTCTTGAATCAGAGAAGCGACTCATTGATAATATCTTTGAGTTTGACAATACGCCTGTTTCAGACATCATGACCCATCGAACTGATATGTTGGCGATTGATATTGAGGACAATCTAGAGAATATTATAAATATTATTTTTTCTGAAAAATATACTCGAATTCCTGTTTATTCAGATTCAATTGATAATATTATAGGGATTCTCCATTTAAAAGATTTTTTAAAGATTGACTATAAAAACAACTTAAATAGAGAAAGTTTAATGTCAATTTTACGTAAACCGTATTATATTCCTGATGGAATTGAGTGTGATGAACTCTTCTTTGATTTACAGAAGAAGAAAGTTCATATCGCAATTGTAATTGATGAGTATGGTGGAACAGCTGGATTGGTCACTATTGAAGATTTAATTGAAGAAATTGTTGGTAATATATTTGATGAATATGACGAAGAAGAAAATGATGAGATAATCAAATTAGGGGATCACCGATACAGCATTGCTGGGTATGTGTCTTTAGACAATGTAGAAAACCTTATTTATATTGATTTGCCATTGGATGATTTTGATACTTTATCAGGCTTTGTAATTGGGGAATTGGGTAGACTTCCTGTCGCTAGTGATGTGAATAAAGCCTTTGAGTTTAATGGTTACTTATTTACGATTGTTACTGTTGAAGATAAAGTCATTGGTCGAGTTCGGGTTGAGAAAATTGAAGAAGAAAAAAAGGCTCAAGAGTAATTCTTGAGCCTTTTTATATATAAAACATTAATGAATCTGATTGTTTGTTATTAATAAAGTCTTGTAGCGTTATCGATTCAAAAAACTTGAGTATATGTGAGTCAAAAGGTGTTATCATTGTTTTCATGATTGATTGGTGTTCAATAGTGTTTTCAAGTTGAGTTTTTTCAAATAAGGTCGACTCAAATAATTGAACAATTTTTAGAATGGAAATGTTATTTGGATGAGTTAGTAATTGATAACCACCTTTTGGACCAAGAGTTGCTGTGATGATGTTTGCGTTTTTTAAAGGTCTAGCTACTTGTTCCAAGTAGACTTTGGAAACATCCATCTCTTTGGACAATTGATTGAGACTGATTAAGTCCTGTTGGTTTAGTTTCGTGCATAGTGTTATGGCATGAATTGTTTTTTGATTAAATTTCATTGTAGCTCCTTTGAGTGTATTGTTTGACATTTCATAGTGAATGAAATAAAATATCTCCTATAAAACATATAGACATAATATGTCATAGGAGGAAAATTGTCAATGATTAAGAAAAGTGTTACTGAACTTGTTGGAAATACACCACTGGTTCAACTTGATAAATTAAATAAATTAGAGAATACCCAAGCGACTGTATTCGCAAAATTAGAAATGTTTAATCCTGCTGGTTCAGTTAAAGATCGAATCGCAAAGAGCATGATTGAGATGGCTGAAAAAGAAGGTCTCTTAATAGAGGGCTCAAAGATTGTTGAAGCTACTTCTGGTAATACCGGTATTGGTCTAGCTGCGATTGGTGTTTCCAAAGGGTATGAAGTCATTATTGTTATGCCTGATACAATGAGTTTAGAACGTCGGAAATTTGTGATTGGATATGGTGCCAAATTAGTTCTAACGGATGGTACGTTAGGAATGAAAGGGGCAATTGCGAAGGCTTTAGAGATGCAGGCAGAAGACCCTTCGATCTTTATTCCAAGTCAGTTTGAGAATAAAGCCAATGTATATGCTCATTACACAACAACTGGTCCAGAAATTGATCGTGATCTAGACTCAAAGGTCGATGTCTTTGTTGCAGGTGTAGGTACTGGTGGAACGGTTACTGGTGTAGGTACTTATTTGAAGGAAAGAAATCCAGGAGTGAGAATCGTTGCGGTTGAGCCAACAGCATCCCCTGTTTTGTCAGGTGGAGCTCCAGGAAAACATGTCATCCAAGGAATTGGTGCAGGATTTATTCCAGCGATTTTAGATACATCAATTTATGATGAGATCATTCAAGTGAGTAATAGTGATGCAGTAAGAACTGCTCAATTACTATCAAAAACAGAAGGACTCTTTGTTGGGATATCTTCTGGAGCGGCTCTATATGCTGCGTTGACTCTTGCGAAACAAGAGGAGTACAAAGGAAAAAATATTGTCGTCTTGTTGCCAGATAATGGTGATCGTTACTTATCGACTGTACTATTTGATTAATAGAAAAAAAGGAGTATTTAAAGAAGATGTAGAAATGTACGAGCTTTAAAGAAGTTGTAGATAT
>CAZWPP010000040.1:0-6298 GCA_964635335.1 uncultured Erysipelothrix sp.
ATCGTTTTGTGGTTTCACTTATTCAAAGGAGATACCCTATGAGCCTTTGGATAGCTTTCAGTGCAGGAGTTCTCTCGTTTCTATCTCCTTGTACCTTACCGTTGATTCCCTTTTACATGAGCTATATAACGGGCAAAAGTCTACAAGACATCAATGAAAAGAAACACAAACGCCAAGTTTTTTTACACTCGCTGTTTTTTCTACTAGGAATCATGATTGTTTACTTTAGTCTTGGTGTATCCATTCAACTGTTAAAATCTGTCTTAACTGAATTCATTAATGGTCCTATTAGTAACCTTCTTCAAAAAGCTGCCGGAATTCTCGTCATTGTGATGGGTCTAAGTTTAGCAGGGTTAATCAAGGTAAATCTCTTACTGAGCGATAAACGACAAATCAACTTGGATCGTTCTATCAATTATGGCTCTTCTTTCTTAATTGGGGTGGGGTTTGGTGCTGGATGGACTCCTTGTATCGGTCCAATCTTCTCATCTATCTTAATCTTAGGAGATTCTACGATTGGCTTCCTTCTGGCTTATCTAATTGGGTTTGCGGTTCCATTCTTGTTCATTTCTCTCTTTATCTCTAAAGCCAAAGTCTTAACAAAATACTCAGCAGTTACCATGAAATTTGGTGCTATCCTCTTAGTACTAATGGGAATCCTTGTTTATACAGGAGAGTTACAACGCATGACCCTATGGTTAAGTGATTTGTTGGATTTTGAATTCTTCAGAACTCTCGGTTAGAAAGTAGGTTATTATGAAACGAATTATCATCTTATTGTTAGCAGTTGTGCTTGTTGTACTACTTGCTATGAATGTCATCAACAATCAAAACACAAAAGAAAATAAAAATACAGACATTGTCGTCTATGGACTTGGTGTTACCCAAACTCCCTTCGATTATGAATACAGAGATCTCAACGGTCTACCTGTTCGTCTTTCCGATTTCAAGGGCAAGAAAGTGTTCATGAACTTTTGGGCTAGTTGGTGCGGACCGTGTCGAGTCGAGATTCCAGAGTTGATCAAAGTTGCAGAGTCTCGTTCTGATGTTGTTATTCTGGGAATTAATGTTCTGGAATCTGAAAGAAGTGAAGAAGTCGTTAGACAATTCATAAAGGAGCAAAAGATGACCTTCCCGGTTGTCTTTAGTACCGAGAAAGCCACTCAGTCATTTAATGCGTATACTTTACCTGTTTCTTTCTTTATTAACACGGATGGAACCATTTATCAACACATTACTGGTCCTATGAATGAAGCTCAACTCAATGCTACCTTTGATGCCATGGGTGAGTAAAAAAAAGGAACATATCCTAATTGGTTATGTTCCTTTAAAATACTATCTATGGATTCAGAGTTATGGTTCCTGAGTGGATATCTTTTGCACCCCAATTCTTTGCATCATAGACTCTCAATTTCATTTCAATCGATTCGACTTCTGAAATTGAGTTTTCTTCAAATACAGTGTCTGACCAAGACATTGATGAGAATCTAACTTTTCCAGGTTTCACAGTAGTTGCCCAAAACGGGTCTGCCATGTAACCATTCACCGACACATCATCGACACTCACCATTACCTCTTTATCTGTTTTATTAACAAGATATAGATTGGCAGAATATCCCCAAATATCATCATTTTCATACCCAGTCACTACAATTGAGACAAGATCATTATCAACGAGTACCGTATCACTTTGTTGGCTAGGTCTTTCAAACTTAATTGCTTTGTCTTGACCTAACGGATAAACATTTATGTTTTCTTTAGCGAAATCATCCGCAGACCAGTCATCTGAATTATAGACTCTAAACGATAATTCAATATCTGTAAAATCTTTAACTTCAAAATCTTTAAATATCGGATCCATAAAGCTTATCTCAGCATTCGACTTCTTGCTAGCAGCCACTTCAGTCGCAAACAATGGTTCCGTGTGAATTCCATTAACAGAAGCACCATCTAGCGAAAACATATAAGTTTTATCAGTCGATTTGTTTTCTAAAAACGTATTTACTGTATAACCCCACATGTTATCAGGATTTATTCCAGTTATTTTGATCGTACAAAATTCATTATCAACAACAACAATTTCTTCAAAAACAATTTCAGGTTTTTCTGGCTCCTTATTTTCAGGAATCGGTTTCTCAGTATTATCATTGTTTACAGGATTTGTAGGTGCGTTGGAATTATCACTACTACAAGACACTAATGAAATAGTAAGTAGTAATGAAAGTAACAGCATTGCTAATTTCTTCATAATTTTCTCCCTTTTTTATTATTTGTTTTGAGTACCCATTATGTGTGATATATAAAGGGAGTTCATCTATATTTCAATTATAACTTAACAAAAGTTGAAGTTGTGTACAAAAAAAATGAACACTAAAGAAACTTTAGATAAAAAAAAGAGCTGTTTCCACACAAACAACTATTTCGTTATTTGTTAGGTAACAGCTCTATTCCTTTATTCAGTAGGTTTTATATCCCAAATTTGATCTGCGTACTCTTGAATCGTACGATCACTCGAGAAGTAACCAGATTTCGCAATGTTAACAAGACAAGTTCTAGCCCATCCCTTACGATCTTGGTAACGGCGTTGAACTTCTTGCATCGCTTTATCATATGCTCTAAAGTCAGCAAGTAAGAAGTATTCATCATTCTTGTAAATTAATTCTTCATAGATAAGCTTAAACTCATCTCTGTTTGGATGCAATGAACCATCAATTAGTGAATTCACTACTTCTGCTAGTTCTGGATCTTTAGCAAGTTCTTTGTGAGCGCTGTATCCATTCATACGATGTGCTATTACTTCATCAACTTTTAGACCAAAGATAATATCATCATCTGGTCCAACCAATTGATCGATTTCAACGTTAGCACCATCCAAAGTACCAACTGTAATCGCCCCATTCATCATGAACTTCATGTTGCCTGTTCCACTTGCTTCTTTACCAGCTGTCGAAATTTGTTCAGAAACATCGGTCGCATTCATTAGAATTTCAGCCACTGTTACACGATAGTTTGGAATAAAGACAACCTTAATGAAACGATTAAGTTCAGGGTCATTTTCAACTATCTCAGATAGAGTGTTAATTAGTTTAATGACCTCTTTCGCAAACACATAGCTTGGTGCTGCTTTCGCCGCAAAGATAAAGGTTTGTTGGTGCATTGTAAACTCAGGATCACTCTTAATCTTCTTCATTAAATAAATAATGTGAAGTGCTTTTAGAAGTTGACGTTTATACGCATGAAGTCGTTTTGCTAAAGTATCAAAGATTGAATTAAGAGGAACATCAATCCCTGTTTCCTTCTTAATGAAATCAACAAGAATTTGTTTACGCTCATCCTTAATTTGTAGGAAACGATTTTGTACAGTTTCATCATCCACAAACTCTAATAACTTATTCAATTGAATTGGATCATAGATATAATCATCACCAATTGTATCCTTCAGTAATGCACACAGTTGAGGATTAGAATATACTAACCAACGACGGTGGGTAATCCCATTGGTCTTGTTGTTGAATTTCTCTGGATATAAATTGTAGAAGTCTTTGAAAACATCATTCTTAAGAATTTCAGTATGTAATGCCGCAACACCATTGACTGAGAAAGATCCTATAATCGCAAGGTTAGCCATATGTACTTGACCATCTTTAATCACTGCTACTGATTGAGCCAAACTCATGTTGTTTGTTGCGCGATATACATTGCTTACATGACGACGATTGATTTCTTCAATAATCATGAAGACTCTTGGAAGAAGTCGTTGAACATAATGGATTGGCCATCTTTCTAACGCTTCCGCTAACACCGTGTGATTTGTGTACGCAATCGAATGAGTTACAATCTCCCATGCTGCTTCCCAATCATATCCGTTTTCATCCATGAGTAAACGCATGAGTTCAGGAATACTCAATACTGGGTGAGTATCATTTAGTTGAATGACAATTTTTTCTGAAAAGTTATCCAAGTTAGGATACACGCGTAAGTGTGCCTTAATTAAAGCTTGTAGTCCTGCTGATACAAACAAATATTGTTGTTTAAGACGTAAATATTGTCCGTGTTCATTGCTGTCGTCTGGATAAACGTTTTGGGTAATTTCAGCAACTTCAGAAATGTAAGTTCTAAAGTCCTTGTTCTTTGGTAAGCGCTCAGATGCTTCAACATCCCAAAGTCTCAGAGTGTTGGTATTGTCTGTTCCTTTACCAACCACAGGCATATCACAAGGAACAGCCCGTACGTATTCAGCATCTAGGTGATTATACACTAATCGACCATTTTCATCTGGTTGGATTTCAATGCGTCCCCAAAAAGGTACATCCACAGCATGTTTTGGTTTTCTAACTTCCCAAACGTTTCCTAGCTTTAGCCATTGGTCTGGTACTTCTACTTGGTAACCATCTACGATTGTTTGTTTGAACAGTCCATACTTGTAGCGAAGTGTAATCCCATTCCCAGGAAGTGACATACTTGCTAGTGAGTCTAAGAAACACGCTGCTAAACGACCAAGACCACCATTGCCTAAACCAGGATCTGATTCTAAATCTTCTAATTGATTTAAATCAATACCAAGTTCTTGAAGTCCTTTGTTAACCGTTTCATAAATCCCTAAGTTCATTAAGTTGTTCGTTAGCATTCTTCCCATCAAAAATTCCATAGAGAAGTAATACATTTGTTTTGCTTGTAGCTCTGCAGCTTTTTCTTTTGAATCTTTCCAGTGAACCGATGCATATTCTCTGACCATTTCTCCAAGAACCACATATCTTTCAGTAAGATGTGATTGTTCTAAAGAACGGCCATATTTTTCAACAATTCTATTGGTAAAGTCTCGTTTAAAATCAAATTTATCTTTAAACATAGTTTCCTCCTATTTGACATACACGACCATTATACACTAAAAAAAACAAATTTCGAGCTTTGTCGCTATTATTAATTGTTTAACAAAACTACCTCACAAAAGTGGGGTAGTTTAAGATCGTCAATTATTTTTAAGTTTTACTCAGCAATAGGATTATGAACCAAGGTAATAAACGTAATGACACCTTGTTGATTCGTAATCATAAAGTAGAACGGTTTATTAAGTTTCAAATCTCTAACAATCGGTTGATCCATTGAAGATGTTGGACGCAGATCAATCTTGGTGTAGGCAGCCGCAACTGTTCCTTTTTCATCCAATTGAATTCGAGCTTGTTGTTGAATCTTACCAATCATCACGGTTCTATCATCTGCATAAGGATAGATTTGAGATCTATCCGTAAACACTTCCTCAAGTCCCAACTCTTTTGTGACATCCACTAAAGCGTGAGTTGAATTTACTTCAAATTTAGGCAACCACAAATTGACCAAGTATGCTTGTCTGTGTGAAGAGTCACTTCTTTCTAAGTACTCTTTAACATAGTCAACACTTAGATCTTCTGTAGGTAGAATGAAGTGGGCCTTGTAGCCATAATGATAGTCGATACTCAATCCTTGAGACTTATCAGTTTCCTTGTAACTATAGGTACTAAAATTCTTACGCATGTATTCAACCGAAACAACACCTGAACTTGTTTTAAACTCATCCTTTATATTCGCTTCTTTTTCAAAGGAATCTAACCACTGATTACTAAAATAGATGGTATTGACCAGTGACAAAACAGTATCCGGATCGGTCTTAACATCAATTTCCTTGATGAAGTTATTTGTTTCCTTATTAATCCATCCGGTTATTGCCTTCTTTGTTTCTTCTTCATCTCTAAAATCGACACCATACAAACTTGCATAAAAATCTTTACCAATCGATTCTAGTAAGCTCATATTGAATTTTTCATCTTCTTGCATCCAAACACTATTCGCAATCTTGGACAGACCCTTCTCTTTATCAAACTCGATTGATTGAATCAACCGTCGATTAAGAGCTACTAACTCAGCAACGCTTTCTTGTTTTAAAAAGGTTAATAACTCCTTTTGAGAAGATGTCTTGGCCATTGGTACTAACATTGAAATCGCAAGATAGGTACTTAATGGGGAATACACTTGATTCTTATTCTCTTTTGTTAGCTTTTCAAATGTATCCAAACCAACTTCATTAACCTTATCGACTTCAACTTCATTGATATTTACTTGGGTAATGTCAAAAGAATCTTCTTGTTTTTCTCTTGATAGTTCATAGAGAATCATGGCTGGGCTCTTAGTTGCTTGAGAACAAGACACCAAAAACAATACTAATAAAAGTAGTATACTCTTTTTCATACAATACCTCCTATCTACTTGTTAGACTCAAACCAACTAACTTTCCGTCATCTTTTTCTGAGCAAAACCTTTGAAA
>CAZWPP010000040.1:6398-10900 GCA_964635335.1 uncultured Erysipelothrix sp.
TTAGACTCAAACCAACTAACTTTCCGTCATCTTTTTCTGAGCAAAACCTTTGAAACATTCTTATGGCTTGTGTACAGTGAATATAAGAAAGAAGGTGCAATGATGACACTGGATACATTATTATCACAATTAGGCGATGAGAGAGCGATGGAATTTAGAATGTTGTTTCAATTCGCTAGTGATAAAGAAAAAGAGGCTGTTCTAAATAGTAATTTAGATGCATTATCCCTTCATAGCTTGCTATTAGCAACCCAAGGGAGTTGTTCTACAGGGGCAATTGATGACAATCAACTGATTGAAATGATTACCTATGCTCAAGAGAATAACTTATCGTTGGGTAAGGTCAATGAGCTTATTAAGCGTGTGACTGTGGATGGCGAATCGATTGATTAATTGCTAACTAGAAATCTCCCTAAAGAAGGAACTGTACAAATGGAAGTTCCTTCTTTGTGTCTATTCTGTCTTAATGGCATCAATGATATTTATTCTTGTCGCTAAAAATGCGAGCACTACTGAGTTCAAGATAGTCAAAAAGATTGAAGAGACAAGAAAGATTTTTAATGAAAATGGATAGATCATAATGGATACTGGATAAACACCTCGTATTAATTGGTAATTTTTATAGTGCCATAGTACACCAATAGAGAAGATGATAAAGCTGATAATTAATAGATTAATTAAGAAGATGATTGTTCCTTCTAACAGAAACTCCATCACGATTTCTTTTTTTGAGAAACCGAGAGCTCGTTTTATCGCAATTTCTTGTCGTCGATTCTTCAAAACATTGTTGTGTAACGAAAAAAGGTTAAGGGACAAGATAAATAACAGAACCGACAAAACTGGGATTTGGTTTTGACGCATAGCAACATAGGCATTGATTGCTCTTGCTCGTTGACTAGTGGTAGAGACAGATTGAACTCCCAATAAACTCATGCTTCTACTAATTGAATTAATTGCTTCTTCTGAGTTTGAAACAATCAATTGATGGTTGGTCGTTTCAAGATCGATGAATTGTTTTCTTAAGGATATAGGAAGATACACATTTCCTGCAATTGTTGCACCTTCCATGTCAAAGATATTCTTTGGGTATGGCTGAAGAGTTCTGGTAATGCCTATAATTTTAAAAGGCTGAATCATCGGACTTTTTTCATTAGTAAAGACTGTTGGAAGGAGTAATTCTTGATTCAGAGCTTTGCCATCCTCAAAAAATATATCCGCAAACTTCTCTTCGATGAGTACAACACGATCGTGATTGCTAATTTCTTGTTGACTAAAAAGTCTTCCTTCAACAAGCGTGATGGGGACAAATTCGTCTTGATGGTTTGGATAGAAAAAGAAATTGCGATCAACAAAGTGCAAATTAGCACTAAAACTATATTTTTGAATATGAAAAGGTGGAATATTGGTATTACTTGTTTGCCATTGAATGACATAGGTTTGTTCAAAAGTTTGGCTGTATGAGTTGATTAGATTAATGAAGGATTCTCCTAAATTAGAGTATTGAATAGCATTGGAGGGTGTCGAAGATGATATCTTATTTTCATTAAAATAATTTGTATCGGAATACAATAAAATTCCTAAAAACAAACCTAAGGAAATACAAATGGTGATGGATAATGTTAAATAAGATTGCCAATGGATACGCATCATTGTCAAACTATGCTTGACTACGCGCTTAATGACTTTTAACATGGAATTGTCCATTTTCTAATTGATATTGTGTCACTGCTTCTTGAGCTCTGTGAAAATTGTGGGTGACAACGATGATTGTTTTTCCTTCTTGGTGAAGACTTTTAAATAAATTAAAGACTGTTTCTTCGTTGTCATTATCTAAATTACCTGTTGGCTCATCCGCAATAATAATATCTGGATTGAGAAGTAAGGCCCGACATATGGCGACTCGTTGTTTTTCACCACCTGACAGAAGCGAAACATTTTTATCAAGTATTTCACGTATCTTTAATCGATTAATCAAGGATTCCAAGTGGATATGATCAACATCAATGTTTTTAAAAGTGATTGGCAACAAAATATTGTCGAGCGAACTCAAGTTATCAATCAAATTGTAGGATTGAAAAATAAAACCAATCGATTCATTGCGAATGGTATAGTAATCGTTTTTCGGGTTTAGCTTTTGAGACTTAAAGTAGTAATTCCCGCTTTCATACGTATCCATGAGTCCTAGAATATGAGTCAACGTACTTTTTCCACTCCCAGATGCACCAACAATGGAGAGATAGTCATTGTCATAAATCGTTAAATTGAGTTGGTCTAAGATAACTCGCTCATAGGATTTTGTGATATCCACTAGTTGAATCAACTTTTGTTTCATTGGTTTTTCCCATTTTGTGAGTTCATAAATCTTCCAAATTCAATATCGCACCATTCATCAACAGATACATTGCTGACTGCAGCGTATCCTTCTCCCATCATTGATATTTTAACCTCTTGTTCTCGATCCACTTTTCCCTCTGTTGTCACAATTCGGACAACATCCTTACCGGTACTGCTTTGGTATATACAATCTTGTGGTACAACAATCAGATTATCAAGTTGTTTCTTTGTATAAACAGAGATATCAAGTTGTTGATTCAATTGATAATCATTTGAATCCACAGAAAAAATCATCTCTTTTCCAAGTGGATTATACACTTGAGAAATAGACAAGAGTTTCATAGAAGTATTATTTGTTAAGTCATATGTTTCGCCAATACTTAGGCGTTGATCATAGTGGCTGAAAGTTTTAAACACAAGTTGGTCTGTTGTTTTAATAATGACCTTAACATCGACCCCATCGGATACAACATCATAAACGATGCCATTCACATCGGAGTTCACTACTTGATCTTTTAATAAATAAAGTGGTTCTCCCACAGAGATTTCTTGATTCTTCTCAAAGAAATAATAGATTGAACTATCTGCTTTAATGCGAATCGTCCTAAAGGAAGTACTATCAATGATTCCTTCGAATTCAATTGTTTCACGGATCGATGTCGTTCTGACCTTTTCTTAGTATCCGTATGCTTCTTGAGAAAAGAAGATTTCGTTTTTGGGTGAATATTTCTCAATCTCATTGGTTGATATAAGAACAACGAAAATAGTTGGTATTAACATTAATATAACAATAAAGCCTCTAAAAATTATGTTTTTCATAGAATATCCTCTTTTTTCTTGACTCTAGACTACATAATGACTATACATCATCTTTTCTTATTCTTGTTTTAGAATCGATGAAAAACCAAAGATTGATTCAACTATCTTTGGTTTCTCAGTGAGTAGGTGAGAAGATAATCGTGAATTGATTCTTTAATCTCATCATTTGCTGCAATCATAAAGAGATCATTGATAGAGCCAATGAATCCACTATCAACAATTTATGCATACTGATTTCCATCAACATCGTGATAATGGATGATGTAATCATACGATTGGACATAATAAACTTGAGGATCCACATTCTGTATCCAGAATCGCGGTCTAAAGGATAGTTTGTCATTTTTATTCAATTCAAGATTCATACTGCTTAAATTATCTTCAGCAAAACTAAAACTTCTTATTTGATTACCATCATTAACAGTCACAACCATCTTGTCAATAACAAGATTCTTTGTAATTGGTTCAATAGAGTCAATAACAATCTTCTCAGTGGTTTCAAATTGGTCTCTATCATCATTTTCTTCTGCTAAATCAAACAATCGATTCGGTGTCGCTCCTATATAGCGGTCAAAACTCTGACTCACTAGCCGGTTGAGTAATATATTTTGGTTGTTGTTTTCTTTTACAACATCCTTCTTTTGTTTAAACTGGATCGTTCCAATATCCATAACTTCTTCAACATCTGATGTAATAATTAGTTGTGTAATTGGTTCAATATCCTTTGAAATACTATTGTAATCAAACACTACGTTTGCTTTATAAAAGAAATAATTATTAAATTCGTTCGATTCTAAGTATTCTTTACTTATTTTCTCTAATTTTTTACCATCAAGCAACCCTTCGTCTTTTTCAGACAATTGTTCGGTATTAAAATTGATTCCTTGAGTAAAATATCCTTCCCATCCAAATGATTTGTACGGTATTCTTTCTAAACTAATTGTGTGATGAATCGGACTGTCCAGTCGAACCTCTTTGATTTCAACTGGTGATGTCAGATAGAACTCAATTGGACCCCAGAAACCTTGATAACCTATCGTTATATCAACATTTTGGAAGTTCGTATTAATTCTATCTGAAAGAACTGTCTCTTTTGAAATGAGTGGATTATTGACATTGCATGAAGTAAGTAGTATCGATAACAATAGTATCAAAAATGTCATTATCTTTCTTTTTTTCATTAGACCTCCCAAACCATTTGTAAACCCCAATGATTCTCTATATTACTAACATTTTAACATATATATATATAAATCCAAACAAAAACTACTTCAATCAAGAAGTAGTTATTTGGTTCAATTATTGTTCTTCTTTCTCCAACAAGAAATAGATGCACGCAAATGGAGCAA
>CAZWPP010000041.1:0-5442 GCA_964635335.1 uncultured Erysipelothrix sp.
GTTTTCATATTTACCTCCTATAAGCTCTCTGCTTATACTGTTATATTAAACCAGTAAACTTTAATGAACCTTTAATTTCTAAATAATTTTATTGTGAAACATATTTTATTTTCAATTAATTCAACACTTAATTCACCATTCAATTGTTCAATCAAGCTTTTCGCAATACTTAATCCCAAACCATAACTATCGTTTCTTTCTCGAGCTTCATCTTTTCGATAGAAACGATCAAACAGAAACTCTAAATCATTTTGTTGCAATCTCTGATTAACATTACTAATTTTAAATTCAATCTTTTTATCGTTCTTTGCTAACGTGATATCAATACTTTGATGAGAAGGACTGTATTTAATCGCATTGTCTAACAAAATGACCAGGGATTGTCGAAGTGTTTCTGCATGACTCATATGATAAATCGGTTCATCAATTTTAGAAGAAATTGAAATTTCCTTTTCAAAAGCAATCGCTTCAAACAAAAGGATTGTTTCTTTAACAATAGAACTGATATTGATTGTTTCAACTTCAAGGGATTCTTGTTTTTCACTTTGAGCAAGCTTTAACATCTGATTAATCAACTGATTCATTCTATCCGTTTCAATAGAGACTGTCCTAATCCATTTCTTTTGAGATTCAATGCTATCATCATCAATAATATCCATGTTTGCTTTGATAACACTTAAAGGTGTTTTTAACTCATGAGAAACATCTCCTATAAAACGTTTCTGTTTCACATATGCAGACTCAATTGGTGTTATTGCTTTTTTCGTAAACACTTTTGAGGCAAAATACACAGCCAGCAATGATATAAGTAGTGATCCTACTAATGTGTACAATAAGTTTTGAGTACTTCGAACACTGTCACTAACATTTAGAAATGTGTATTGTGTCGCTCGATTGTTACTCGACTGTGATTTAAGTACCATCCATTTCTCATTATCAACAGTTACAATATCATAATTTGATAGATCCTCTGATTGTTCAATTGCACTTATAATTGAATCTTCTTTTAGCTCTACAAAACTAAACACTTTTTCGACAGCATTGTTTTGAACCAAAACAATAAACGACACTGAATCATTTATTTGAAATTGTCCAACCTGACCATGATGCATTGGGCCACCTTTACCATTTCGGTATTCTGTCACATAACCTCGTGGACTACTCGCAATCGATTGTATTTTTTCTTTATTATTCTCAAGTTGTGATGAATAAGACACAACAAAAATTAGTGTAAATACACCAATCAATATAATTGAGATAGAAAAAAGGATAAACCTTAATAGTTTGTTTTGTAGTTGTTTAAACATAATCTTTCTCTTTTTCCTTGAGCACGTAACCTAAATTTCGAAGTGTCACAATACTACACTGTGCATTAAGGTTCATTAATTTTCTTCTCAAAAAAGATATATAAGTCTCGACGTAATTATCTTCTGCATCCGAATCATATCCCCAAATTTTCTCAATAATCTGACTTTTAGATATCACATTACTATGGTTTTTTATCAATATTTCCAAAACTTGAGATTCCTTGAGAGTTAAAACAAAGTGTTGATGACCGTTGCTTAAGGTTAAGCTCTGTGGGTCTAAGGAAATGTTGGTAAAAGTCAAAACATCCGGACTGTAACTCGTGTTACTACGTCGTGCCAGAGCTCTTATTCGCATTACAAGTTCTATAGATTCAAAAGGTTTTGTTAAATAATCATCTGCCCCTTTGTTGAATCCCACGACTTTATCTTCAAGACTGCTTTTAGCAGTTAAAAGAAGAACAGGTGTCGTATTGTTTTCTTGACGCAATCTTGATAGTATCTCTAAACCATTCAGCTTTGGTAACATGATATCCAAAAGGATAACATCATAAAGACCACTCGATGCCAACTCAAACCCTTCTTGACCATCTCTTGTGGTATCTACTGCGATTTTGTTTTTCTTTAAAATCTCGACAATAGCTTCTTGTAAATAGCGATCATCTTCCACGAGTAATATTTTCATACCTTTATTTTACACCCATTAGCTTAAATGAAACTGTAGTTTGCATAAAAAAAGTCCTTTCGGACTTTCTTACATACTTTCTGGAGCATTAACACCAATCAGTTCTAATGCATTTTTCAAAGTGATTTTAGTTGCTAGGGATAATCCTAAACGTTCATTACTTAATGTAGGTTCTTCTAGATTAATGACTTGACTCACTGCATAGAACGAATGGAACAGTTGAGCTAATTTATTCACATAGTTACATATTTTGTTGACTTGACGAGATTCTGCAGCCTCAGACACAACATCCGTAAATTGACTTAAGTGTTTTAAAAGTTCAATTTCTTTTTCACTTGTTAGAAGTCTAAAGGATTCAGTTGGTTGGTACTCTGTTCCTTTTTTAAAGATGGAACAAATACGTGCATGAGCATATTGAGCATAAAATACAGGATTATCGTTAGATTTTGATCGAGCTAATCCTAAGTCAAAATCAAAATGAGTATCCAGTGCTCGAGACACAAAGAAATAACGAGCAGCATCAACCCCAATATCATCAATTAACTCTCGAATTGTTATGGCATTACCAGTACGCTTACTCATCTTAACTTCTTGGTTGTTTTCAACCATTCTTACCATTTGAATGATATCTACTTCTAAGACTTCTTTTCCATATCCAAGCGCTTCAAGTGCTGCCTTCATCCGAGCAATGTAACCATGGTGGTCAGCTCCCCACAAGTTAATTAGTTTGTGATATCCTCGTTCAATCTTGTGAACATGATTCGCAATATCTGGAGTTAAATACGTATAGAGGCCATCTGATTTACGTAAAACACGGTCTTTATCATCTCCATAGTCTGTTGACTTAAACCACAAAGCTCCTTCTGATTCATACAACAAACCCATTTGATTCATGCGATTCACCACTTGTTCAATTCGATTGTCAGCGACAAGTTTTTTTTCAGAAATCCATGAATCCATCCCAACTCTATAATAGTTAAGATCTTCAATGATGCGTTCTAATTCCAGTTGAACACCAATGGATTCAATGTCTAGCAAAGCATCTTCTTTCGATAGATGTAAGTATTTATCACCAACTTGTTCTTGAATCCTTTTAGCAATATCCACAACATCTTGACCAAAATAGCCATCTTCTGGCATCTTTTCTTCACGATTGTATAGTTCCATGTAACGTGCATAAAGTGAAAGACACAAGTTATAGATTTGTGCTCCAGCATCGTTGATATAATATTCTCTTAAAACGTCGTATCCACTTTTCTTTAAAATTCGAGTTAAACTATCTCCCCAAGCTGCACCACGAGCATGACCTAAATGTAAAATACCCGTAGGGTTTGCGGAGATATATTCTACTAAGACTTTTTCGTTTTGTCCGATAGTGTTCCTTCCATAGTTATCTTCTTGATCTAAAATTTGATTAATAATATCAGCATGTCTCTCAGGTTTAATAAAGAAGTTTAAAAAGCCTGGTCGAGCTACTTCTACCTTAGAGACACTTGGACATTCTTTTTCAATAACACTTTGAAGAGATGTCGCAATCTCAAATGGATTTTTTTTCAATACTTTTGATAGTCTCATCGCTAAGTTGCTTGAATAGTCTCCATTACTTGTATCTTTAGGAATTTCTACCATGACTAAAGAATCCTCAATTGTAGCATCCGCTAATTGACGTAAAGCTGTCTTTAGTCCATTGACTAATTCGTGTTCAATATAATTCATAATTGCACCTCTGATTCTATCAAAGTTTACTCTATTTCATGGTTTTTGTCTATTATGATATAGAGAACATGCATCTATTGGAATGATTTTGAAAATAACTTTCATCTTCATATTATCTTTAGTTACTTTTAAAATTGTTTGTGGTATACTCTCCAAGTATGAAAGCGAGAATCGAATGAATTTTAATGAATTAAACCTAAACGAGCAGTTATTAAAAGCTGTTACAGAAATGGGATACCAAGAACCATCAGAAATCCAAACAGCCGCAGTTCCTGTCATGTTAAGTGGAAAAGACCTTATTGGTCAATCACAAACAGGTTCTGGAAAGACTGCTGCTTTTGGTTTACCAATTTTACAAATGATTGAACCTGCCAAAGATAGAAAGACACAAGCTCTAATCTTAGCACCGACTCGTGAGCTCTGTTTACAAGTAGCTGATGAAATGAGAAAGTTTGCGAAGTACATGGAAGGTGTCAGAATTATTAGTGTCTATGGTGGTCAAGAAATCCAACGACAAATTAACGACATCAAAGGTGGTAGTGACATTGTTGTAGCAACACCTGGACGTCTTTTAGATCACATGAGAAGAAAAACCCTAAGATTTCATAACTGCACTCAAGTTGTTTTAGATGAAGCAGATGAAATGTTAAACATGGGATTTCTTGATGAAATCAAAGAAGTCTTTGCGCAATTACCAACTGAAAGACAAACTGTATTGTTCTCAGCAACAATGCCAAAACCAATCTTAGACTTAGCAAAAGTTATTCTGAAAGATCCTGAGCACATTAAATTGAATCAACAACATTTAACAGTCTCTACGATTAAACAAGATGCTTACTTAGTACTTCCTTCTCAAAAAACAGATTTATTGATCCAATTGATTGAATTAAACAATGTCAATCAAACAATGGTCTTCTGTAATACTAAGAGAATGGTTGATGACTTAAATGCAGCCCTCAACAAACAAGGATTCTTGTCAATGGGACTTCATGGAGACATGAAACAAGAAATGCGCTCAAGCATTATGAAACGTTTTAAAGAAAAACAAATCCACTTGTTAATAGCAACAGATGTTGCCGCAAGAGGAATTGATGTTGATGATATGGACATGGTCATTAACTATGATTTACCACAAGAAATTGAATACTACGTTCACCGTATCGGTCGTACCGGCCGAGCTGGTAAAGATGGAAGAGCAATTTCATTTGTAAGTCCTAGACAACGCAATGTCTTAACTCAAATTGAAAAGATTACACGTCAAACTGTCGAACTTAAACCTCTTCCAACAAAAGAAGACTTAGAAGTTATGACTACTGATTTAATTGAAAACGAAATCCGTAAGGGTCTTGGACTCAATGTCAGTGTTGCTGATATTATCTCTCAATTAAATGACAGAGGCTTGGATGCAAAACACATTATTATTGGATTACTTTCAAAAGTTGTTGAATCTCATCAACTTAAAGCAATTCAACCAGTTAATGACCGCAAATCCAAAGACAAGAGTCCTCGTGACTTAAGTACCTTAGTCTTTAATCTTGGTAAAAATCAAGGAATTGCTCCAGCACATTTAATTAGTGCTATTGCTGAAAGTTGCAATATACGAGGAAGTGAAATCGGGAAAATCATTATTAACGATCGTCAAAGTATGGTAGAGGTTCCTCGCCATATGGAAAGAGAAATCGTTGACATTATGAACAAGACTCCGATTAAAGGAAAAGTACCTTATGTTTCAATTAC
>CAZWPP010000041.1:5542-10294 GCA_964635335.1 uncultured Erysipelothrix sp.
TCATCATAAATATCAAACAAAGGTTGATAAATATTAGCAAATTTTATAGAATCAATCTTCCAATCGTTATCAATATAAATAACCGGAATACTGATAGTGATTTCTTTAGTTTTCTCTTTACTCTTAATCAGTTCTCTTAGTGATTTAAAAACGTCCATTGCATCAATCGTAGCATCTTTTAAAAGTTCTGGATCAACAACATGATAAATAATATCAACGGATCCTTGGTAATTGTTCATGTTAGAAAAATGTTTTGAACCAATATCAAAGGGTTGACTCAACACTTCTTTAACAAACAAGGTATCTTCATAACTAAAACGATCACCACCATAAAAATAGTCAATTAATAAAGCTTCTTCAGGATACGCTAAATGTGATTGAATTTTTTCAGAATTCAATTCGCTTATAGATTGATTAAACAATCCAGCGCGAACAGCCATTTTGTCATCACTACAACCAATTAAAACAATTAGCATTACTAACAAAATAAGTATTTTTTTCATGATGTGATTATACCACATTTAAACTTTTACTCCTGAGGAAACAATCCTTCCAGGTCTTTAAAGAAAGGAGCTAAAAACTCTTCATTCTTTCCACTTAATTCTTCCACTTTCCACTCATCACCAATCTTAATCATATAAAGTGTCAGGTTTTGTTGAACTGTCTTTACATCTGTTGTCATTTCATCTAGTTTCTTTAAAATAATTTTTTGTTGTTCCTCTTCACTTTTATCAGAAAAACCTTCCTCAAAAGCCGCACTAAACGCAGCAGCAACAAACTTTTGCATGATTTCTTTTAAATCTGCAATTTCAGCAACAACTTGAACCTCAGATGTTTTTTTATCACCACTAATAGTTTCACTTTTAGCACTAAATCCATTCCCGATTAACTTCTTAAGCAATGGTTTGAAGGACTCAATCTCAACCATATCCTTCTGATCTTGATTAACCTTGACATCCAAATACTTATTCATTTCTTCAACGTTAAAAGTTTCTAATCCATCTAAAAACTTATTAGCAACCTCAACAGAAGAAAGTTCTTTTGGTTGGGATGCACAAGCAGATAGCATAAGAACTATCAACAGAACACTAATTATCTTTTTCATTTTCGCTCCTCAATAGAACTGATGGAAATAATTTGTAACCCACAGACAACGTTTCCTGTGGTCTAAGTTCAGTAATTGCTTTTTTCTCATTCAATAGTTGATTACTAAAAGTACAATCTGGCATTCCTAACCAAGGTTCAATACAGACCATGTTCGATAATTTATCTGTTCTAGAATCCTTTGATGACCAGATTGCCAGATAATTCATTTGATTCATTCTCATCTCAATAGATATCTCATCATTCACTAAAACTACTTTTTCGATATTATCATAAATAAAGGTATCATTAAGCTTCGATGATTGATCAATAACCAGTGTTTTGTTTTCTAATGGCTTTGCGTCACTGATCAGTCCATTCACACCAAAATACTGGTAAGTTGTTTGTTTCTTTTTAGGTGTCAAGGTTATGGTTGATTCTTTGTTCAAATTCAACAGAAACCCCGGGTGAGAGCCAACACTAAAGAACATTGATTCATCTCCAAAGTTTTCAATAGTGTACGTTATTTTGACTCCTTTTTTAAGTAATTGATATTTTATCCAGATTTTGAAATCAAACGGATAGACCTTTCGTGTTGCTTGATTACTCATAAACTGGAATAGCAAGTGGGTATCACTTTTCTCAATTAATGTTAAGTCTTTATCACGCAAAAACCCATGTTGACCCATTGTGTACGTCTTTTGTTTATAAACATACTGGTTATCAATTAGTTTACCAACAATTGGAAACAAATGTGGTGCTTGTCGATTCCACCCTGTTTCAGTCGGTTGATACAAAAACTCCCGTTCAGGATTTTTAACAATAAGGTGTGTCATCTCTGCACCTTGAGTTTTTACTTCTATAAACAGATAGTCATTTTCAATTATCATTAGGTTACCTCGATTGAATTGGCATCATTGAAAACAACTTACTGACTGGTAAAGTTTGAAGAATTATTCTACCAGGACCAGTAACAACAGTATTAAATAACCCTTCTCCACCCAGTAGAGCATTCTTTACTCCACCAACTGTTTTAATGTCTAGGGTTACTGTATCTTCCATCAGTGCAAGATGTCCAGTGTCAATAATCATTTGTTCCCCTGCTTGTAAATCATACTCAATCGCATGACCATCAATTTCAACAAAAGCAATCCCTGAACCAGAAAGTCTTTGCATGATGAAGCCTTCTCCACCAAAGAAACCTGCAGCAAGTTTCTTACGGAAGTGGATACTTAGTTCAACACCTGTCTCACAAGCTAAAAATCCTGTTTTCTGTACAATAATACTTTTCGAAGGTGTAATTTCAATAGCCCGAATGGAACCAGGCATTGAACTAGCAAAAGCAATCCTTCCTGGTTTATTAAGTGCTGTGTAATAATTCAGAAACAAACTTTCTCCCGAAAACATTCTACCCAATGCTTTACCAACTCCACCTGCTGAAGTCTTCATCTCTAGATTATTACTCATCCATGACATACCTCCACCTTCGGTAACAATTGTTTCGTTTTGGTCTAGTTCGATTTCCACAACTGGAAGTGACTCTCCAAGAATTTGATATTTCATATAAAATCCTCCTTTAGTAACTTCATTATACATCAATCCCGATAAAAAATGACACCCATTATTATGAGTGTCATTATCTTATAAGGATTTAAATACTTCAGCTAGATTTTCTTTTGTAAAGCCAAATTCTTCAAAGATTCTCTCACCTGGAGCAGATGCTCCAAAACGATCGATTCCAAAGACTTTACCATCTAAACCAACATATTTGTACCACGATTGAGTTGCTCCTGCTTCAATCGCTAGTCGTTTCTTGAGATGTTTAGGAAGTACTTTTGCTTTATAGTCACTTGGTTGAGCATCAAATAATTCTTGAGATGGCATCGACACGACATTCACTAGTATTCCTTCTTCTTCAAGTAATTTAGCAGTATGAACAGCTAAACCAACTTCTGAACCACTCGCCATCAAGATTCCTTGTGCTTTTTCATGTTCAGTTAGAACATAAGCACCCTTCATCGCAATTGGTCCACTTCCATTCAGTTGTTCTAAATTTTGACGGCTTAATGCTAACGTAATTGGTGTCTTCGGTTGAGTCAATGCTACTAACCATCCTGCAGCCGTTTCTTTAGCGTCAGCAGGTCTGAAAACTGTCATATTTGGTTGAGCTCTTAACATAGAAAGTTGTTCAATTGGTTCATGAGTCGGACCATCTTCACCGACACCGATACTATCGTGAGTCATAACAAAGACAGTAGGTATTTCCATTAAACTTGCTAAACGCATCATCGGTTTCATGTAATCTGTAAAGACAAAGAAGGTTGCACAATAACTACGAAGTCCACCATGAAGGACAATTCCATTGGTTACTGCTGCCATACCATTTTCACGAACACCAAAGTGAATGTTCTTTCCAGTATAGTTTTCTTTGGTAAACCAACCCATATCAGTCATTTCAGTCTTATTGGATGGAGCTAAATCTGCTGATCCCCCAAATAAGTTAGGTACTTTATTTTTAAGATAATTGAGAATTGCTCCTGAAACATTACGGGTAGCTTGAGGTTTATCTCCATAGTTCCAGAATGCTTCATCGTTCACCAAATCAACAGGAAGCTCTTTAGAATAATAAGTTTCATATTGTTTCGCTAGTTCTGGAAATGCTTGACGATAATCAGCAAATAATTCATCCCATTCGTCTTCGTAACGTTGAAATCTAGGTTTCATGTCATCAAAGTGGTGATAGACTTCATCTTCAACTTCAAATGGTTCAGAAGAGTTCCAACCAATAGTTTCTCTAAAGGCTTTGACTTTTTCTTCTCCCATAGGATCACTGTGTGCTTTGCTAGTTCCAGCTAAAGGTGTTCCATAACCAATCACTGTCTTTATTTCGATAAACGAAGGTTTTTCTTTGTTAGCTTTAGCTTCATCAATTGCTTTTGCGATTGCCACTAAATCATTACCATCTTCAACAACTAATGTTTGATAGCCATAAGCTTCCATTCGTTGTCTAACATTTTCTCTAAATGCTAAATCTGTTGATCCTTCAATCGTTATCTTATTGGAATCATAAAGAACAATTAGTTTATCAAGACCGATTGACCCAGCAAGTGACATTGCTTCAGAAGCAACACCTTCCATTAAACAACCATCTCCAACTAATGTGTAAGTATAGTGATCAACAACTGGATATCCTTCTTTATTAAAGGTTGCTGCTAAATGCGCTTCAGCCATAGCCATCCCTACTGCAGTAGCTACTCCAGCACCCAATGGACCCGTAGTGGTTTCAATACCTGCTGTATGTCCGTATTCAGGATGTCCTGGTGTTTTAGAGTTCCATTGTCTGAATTCTTTGAGGTCATCCAGAGTTAATCCATACCCAAAGAAATGAAGCATTGAGTACATTAACATTGAACCATGTCCAGCAGAAAGAACAAAGCGATCTCTATTGTGCCAATGAGGATTATTTGGATTGTGACGCATATGGTTAGTGAACAGTTCATAAGCCATAGGTGCTGCTCCAAGTGGTAAACCAGGGTGTCCAGATTTTGCTTTTTCTACTGCATCAACCGATAAGACACGAATAGAATTAATAGCTTTTTGTTGAATCATATTTTTCTCGTATTATCAATTTAGGTCTAAATTGATAATTTTTTCTTTCTAGGCCACTAA
>CAZWPP010000042.1:0-10128 GCA_964635335.1 uncultured Erysipelothrix sp.
ATTTTTAATCTGTTTTTCATGAAACTCTTTTGTTTAGAAATTATTTAAGCACATACTTTGGATTTATCATCTTAAGCAACTTAGAAAAAAAGCAGTACTAATGAATACTGCTTTCACATTAACGTGAATTTCTTAAGTTCTCCAACATAATTCCTGTTCCCTCAGCAACACATGTTAACGCATTTTGAGCAACAAACACAGGAATTGACAATTCATTCATCAATAGTTGATCTAAACCATGAATTAAAGCTCCACCACCAGTTAAAACAATACCTCTAGTCACAATATCAGCTGATAATTCAGGAGGTGTTTGTTCTAAGACAGTACGAACCGCTCTGACAATACTCGCAAGAGATTCTCTCATGGCAGCTTCTGTTTCACTCGACTTAATCGTAATAGTGTGTGGTAATCCAGTCACCAAGTCACGACCATAACCATCAAGACCAGCTATAGATTACAAAATTATTTGTAGGTGACAATAAAAAACTTTTGGTATAAAACTATATGAAAATTTGGAAAAATGAATTTTTTTCAGTTCAATTGTGTTTTAATTGCTCCTTCTTTTTTATTACAAAGTAAGCTATCAGCGATCCAACAATAATGATAGTTTTAAAGATGAATCCTGAGTGTATCTTTTTACCGGGTTCAAAGATAGAGACTTCATTTTTTTCAATATTGTATTCATACGCATAATCATACAAAGTTGACGAAATAACAGTGTTATATGTGCTATTGGTGACTTTGGCGAGATCAACTATGTAATTGTCTGATAGTCTATATCGATTAATAAATAGATTTCTAGAGTATTCAGATACCAATACTTTATCTGTTGTTTCACTTTTCAAAATAATAATGATAGCATCCTGATTATTTGTATTTGTCATTAAAATAGGTTCTTTGTAATCATTGTTTAAGGATGCAGATTTATCAAGCAAGGAGGTTTTTTTGAGTGTAGACACCATTGGAAATTGACTTTCCGAAACAAACAGAAAAATCAAGAATGTCAATAGTATTGTCTTTAAATACGGAGTATATTTTCTCATTGCCAACTTGCAACCTGATAATAAGTAGCGAAAAAGTGGTTTCCAAGCAAAATTCCCATACTATGATCTTTCCATCCTGCACTAGAATAGCCACTGTATAAAACAGCTCCTGTTGACCAGTGGCTTGATTCATTTACAGTATATTTGGTTCCGGTCAATGTAACACTATATTCCGCTTGATAAGGAGGCTGATAAGGTGTATAAGCATAGACAAACTCATTTTGTGCAAGAACTGCTACATTTGGAGAACCTATTCCAATAAGCCTCCCTGCTACCCAAGCAAATGAACCAGCTATTATAAGCTTATTTGCCAGTGTTCCGGAAACAACTTTAGGAAGAAATAACTCGCTTGCAAGAAAAGATGCTAAGTCAGCAACAGAGCCAAAAGATCCATTTATTCTTTTAGTTGTTTGTTGAGGTGCACCATATTGCTTATAACGAACATCAACTTTAATGTTTTTGGAATAACCTTGGACGTTATAGTATATACTCCCTAGGGCTTTTGTTCCCGATAAATAGGGGTTCCCTAAAGGAACTATTGCTTTTGAGTCAATCTGAACGACAGGATTGCTCAGTCCATGATATTCTTCAAATTGATAGATAGATTCGTCGATTATGTTTTCATTATGATATTCCCTTATTATGATTTGATCATCTTTTATTTCTTCAGTAATAATGATGTTCATTTCATGATTCGCTTTGTAATGAAAGGTAATGGTTTCTCCAATTCTAAACAAAGATTTTCTTGGTAATTGAGAAAATCCTGACAATAGTAAAAAACAAACAATAAGTACAATTATTTTTATAAACCTTTTCATATAAGGTCCTCCTTTTATATATAACTATATATTATTGAGGAGGGAAAAACAACCTTTCTAGAAAAATGGTAGTGTAAACATGTTGGGGGTGACACATAAATAATAGGTTCGTTCTAATTAGTTTGTTACGAACAAGTAGAAAAGTTCTAGCATAAGGATTATACTGTCAAACACCCACTTTATTTAAGCCCAACATTTCTTTATACAACTGACTTGCTCAATGAGCCAAAAACTCTATCGGGATGATGACCTTATAGAACCTGTAAAAACGATAAAAAAATCATACTTCACAGGAGTTACCTTTCTGTCTAGTCGATCGATATTTAGAGCAGCTGGATAATTACTAATGTCGATCTGAATATCATAAAAACACATACCTTGTTAAAGATGTTCGTGAGAGATTGATACTGATTTCGCTTGGTGAATGACGATTTAAAAGAAGAATTTATAGACACCTCGTTACTTACCAACGATTCTACTGCATTGACCACATCATTAAGATACGAAAGCATCAACATACCCCAGATGAACACCTTTTAAAATGATTGATGTATTATTCACTGAAAGGATGAGTTATCAAAGTGTAGCGAACCGATATAAAATCAGTTAACAACGATTTATAACACAATTAAGAAAATTGATTTATATCAACAGATTTGGTGCAAAGTCCATCCATTATCATCCAATCAAATCTATATTCAAGCGGATGAACACTAAATCTCTCAACTGAAATAAAAGGTAATTCTAAATTTATGATATAACAAATGACATATTTAGTTCGATAGAGAAACCATGTACTAATCGAGCTCAATCAATGAATAGATTTTGATTACCCAATCAATAATCCACCAAAAGTCTAACCCGAGGTGATGGAGCTTCATGAAATGGAAGCCATGTATTTTTAATCTGTTTTTCATGTAACTCTTTTGTTTAGAAATTATTTAAGCACATACTTTGGATTTATCATCTTAAGCAACTTAGAAAAAAAGCAGTACTAATGAATACTGCTTTCACATTAACGTGAATTTCTTAAGTTCTCCAACATAATTCCTGTTCCCTCAGCAACACATGTTAACGCATTTTGAGCAACAAACACAGGAATTGACAATTCATTCATCAATAGTTGATCTAAACCATGAATTAAAGCTCCACCACCAGTTAAAACAATACCTCTAGTCACAATATCAGCTGATAATTCAGGAGGTGTTTGTTCTAAGACAGTACGAACCGCTCTGACAATACTCGCAAGAGATTCTCTCATGGCAGCTTCTGTTTCACTCGACTTAATCGTAATAGTGTGTGGTAATCCAGTCACCAAGTCACGACCAGAAACATCAATTGTTTCGTCGCGACCATCTTTCCAGACCGTTCCTACTCGCACTTTAATTTCTTCTGCAGTACGATCACCAATTAATAGTTTATATTCATCTTTAACATACTTAATAATGTCACGATCCAATGTATCTCCCGCAACCTTTAGTGACGTAGAAGTTACAATTTCACCAAGAGACAATACCGCAACATCCGTGGTACCCCCACCTATGTCTAATACCATATTTCCCGATGGTTTTGAGATATCAAGTCCTGCTCCTACGGCAGCTACTTTTGGTTCTTCTTCAATATAAACTGTTTTTGCTCCGGCGCGATATCCCGCATCTCTAATCGCATTTCTTTCGACCGATGTGATATTGCTTGGACAACAAATTAAAATAGTAGGCTTAGAGAACAAAGTTTTTAATTTAAGCTTATTCATAAAGTAAGCCAACATAATTTCAGTCACTTCAAAATCCGCAATAACACCATCTTTAAGAGGTCTAATTGCGAGAACTCTACCAGGAGTTCTTCCTAACATGTCTTTGGCATCGTGACCAACCGCTAAAACACGCTTTGTTTCTGCATCTAACGCTACAACTGAAGGTTCATCAATAACAATTCCTTCACCTTTGATATAAATCAACATATTTGCGGTACCTAAATCGATACCGACTGCTTTTGAAAACATCATAATAATACTTCCTTTCACGAGAACGCCCACATTATAGCAAAAACTAATGAACTAATAAAGAAAACACTTTCTCAAATCATAAATACTTGTAATGAGAATAAGAACTCTACTACTAGATAAGTTAGTGCCATTGCCAATAATACACACAGTATCTGAGCTTCAACTGTTCTTCCTTTTCTTAAAAATCGACTAAAATCTATTCCTAACAATGCCCAATACGACATCGCAAAGGTAACAAAAATAATTATGAGTCGAGCCAATTCTTTATTCAACCCAATCAACTCCTAACTGTTCATATATTCTTAAAGCTTCTTTATGGGTCACTGGATCAACAAATCCCAATCCATTTCGAAGAAGGCTAACTTTTTTATTATCTTTCAACAACTCTTTAACAGTTTCCATAACACAGTATTCACTAGCAATCCCACAAACAATCACTTCTTCTTTAATCTGTTCATGAAGCACTTTTCCAACTGTGTTTCTCGCAAAGTAGGCAGAATACTCTTCAACGTTATCATCTTTTCCTTTATAATAACAACGCTCTTGATTTGGTTTTGATTCAAGAATAAAGAATCTGGTATCTAAACTAGCTCCCCATGTATTTTGAACACAATGATCTAGCCAAATACCACCATTTCTTCTAAAAGAACCATTGGTAACCGAATGCCAATCTAAAGAATAGTAGACATCGCACATATTGTTTTGGATGAAATGAACAATCGACTCTACTGCTGTGTTTGCTTGATGACAAGCTAATGTTCCATCAATAAAATCATGTTGACAATCTATCACAATTACTTGTTTCATTTTAGTTTCCCTCTCTTTTAAACTCTATTCTAAATCGAGTGAACTCATTCTCTTTCGATTCTACAAATATTTTACCATTTTGTTGGGTTATAATTCGCTCACTCATATTCAGACCAATCCCAACACTTTCAGTACTCGAATTCTTTCCTTTGTAAAATCTCTCAAAAATGTGCTCGACATCTTGTGGGTCAATTCCTGTACCGTTATCCGCTATTTCAATTCTCCAAAATAATGGTGTTACTTGAGAAATTATGTTTAATTTTCCACCATTAGGTAAATGTTCAATCGCATTTTTAACAATGTTAGATACAGCCTCGATTGTCCAATCAACATCAATATCAACTTCTTCTTGTGAGTACTCACCGACATAATCAATATCTTTAAGATCCATCATGATTTCGAAAGGCACAAACACTCTTCTGAAAAATTCATTATCAGAGATTCTCGTTGGATGATACTCAATAACTTCCGCTTCTAGTTTGGAAAGTATTAATAATTGGTTCACTAGGTTCTTCAGCCGATTTAACTGTTTCTGAATACTCAAAGTAAATTCTTTTTGTTTCTCATACGGTAATATTTTCTCTTGCATCAAATCAATCATAACCATAATTGAAGTCAAAGGAGTCTTAATTTGATGAGCAATATCATTCAAAGAATCTTGAATAAACCGTTGAGAGTTTAGTAATGTTTCATTTTGATGATTAAGCGTCACAGATAACTTATAAAGTTCAGATTGTAATATAGACAATTCACCTTCTTGATAAGAAGCAACATGATGGGTATAGTCTCCTCGATTCAGTTCACTTAAGTAATTGTTTAATTCATCAATCTTTTTGTTTCTAACATTAAGGTACCAAGCAGCATATCCACAATTAAACAACACTAAAAGGAGTGGGAGAAACCACCATTCTAAATAAATATAATTAACAAGCCCATACCCTAAACCTAGTAATAATAGGTTAACTATAATAAGTACTATCATCTTAAGTATTTAAACGATAACCAATCCCACGAATTGTTTCAATGTAACGTGGATCAGATGTTTTTGTTTCTATTTTTTCTCGGAGTCGACGCATATAAACAGATAACGTATTGTCATTCACAAAATCACTTCCGATTTCCCAGAGCGAAGACACTAATTGTTCACGCGAAATAATCTGATTTGGAGTCTGTGCTAAAAACAACAATAATCGATATTCCATAGGTGTAAGAATAATCTCATGATTGTTTTTGTACACTTTCGCAGATTGTACCTGAATTACTATGTCACCAAATTCAATAGAACTGGAAACTTGTCCTTCATAACGTCTTAAAACAGCTTTAATCCGTCCAATTAACTCTCTTAAACGAAAAGGTTTTGTGATGTAATCATCGGCTCCTAAATCAAGACCCATGACGACATTGGTTTCAGCATCAGATGCTGTTAAGAAGATAATTGGTGTTGGGTATCGTTTTCTTAATTGTTGACACAAATCCAAACCGGAACCATCCGGTAAATTGATGTCTAACACAAACAAATCAAAATGATTCTCACTACTTAGCTGTAAAGCAGTCTTTACAAGTGAACTGACAATCACTTCGTACCCTTCTAATTCCAATGCATATTTCAAGCCAGTGACAATAGTTTCATCATCCTCGACTAACAATAATCGTTTCATGCTGCCTCCTTTTTCTGTTTATTATAGCATTATCGTATCAACTATTTGTTGTTTTTTCATAGCACGTACCGAATACAAAAAACTAATTATTAAAACCGCAACTAAAATCATCACCCCGATAATTATTGTGGCACTGAATGAAACCACTGATGTTTGAAAGCCAAACGAGATATAGCGTTTAGCTACTATCGATCCCAGAATCGATAATGGAATTGAAAGTATAGCTGTTATCATTCCATAAATAAATGCCTCAAACAAAATCATTCGATAAAAACTTTTAGGGGACATACCACATGATCTTAAGATTGAGAATTCTCGTTGTCTAACTTTTAAATTAGTAGAGATCGTATTAAATATATTAATCAAAGCAATCATAATTACCAAGATGACAAAAGAATAATTAATAATTGAAAAAAATTGTTGTGAACGATAATAGACGAGTTTCATTTTGTATTCATTCACAATGTTGACAGGATTGTAACTTGCGTGATCTTGAAGTGTAGTTATGAGTGCTTTTTCAACCAAATCGTAACTGGTTCCGTTCGCATAAATCATTTTGTTTTCAACATACTTATTCCCTAAATTATCTGACAACTCTTTAACAAACAAATTTTCAGAATTCATAGCATAACTATTTGAGAAGATAATTGTGGGTTCATTGTACACCAACCCCAGACTTGCGCTATCCATAATAGTATCAATCATTAATGATTTCTGATTGCCATCACTGTTTGCTACAGAAAAGACAAGTGTGTCTTTTTCTTGTAAATCAAAGACATTGTTTCTGAATTTTCGTTCTCCAGTGTCAAGAAAATAGGTTGTTTCAACGTTATCAACTAATATCACTTTGCCTGTTACATCTTCTTCAAGGCGTTTACCAAAGAAATCTTGCATTGATTTATCATCCATGATCCAAACTTGAATAAAAGTAAACCGGTTATCCGTGATTTTTGTCATTTCTAGGTATTCGTTTGTCAATTGATCAGGGTTAACGAGCAATTCTAAAAATACTTCTCGCCACAACCCAGCAGACGTTATATCTGGATGTTGCCTTAACTCTGTAATGACTGTATTAACTTCATCCATCGTCATTTTGTTGTCATTAATACTATAAGAAGTAATCCGATTCACTTTCTCATTAAATGGAGCAGATAAATCCATAACACTTGCCATAGACACAATCAGAACGACACTAGTTACAAGTGAAATAATGACTGCGATATATAACGATCGATTTCTCATAAAGTTTCTAATTGCTAATTGATGTTCAATGGCTTTAATCCATTTTGGCAGTTTAAAGGCACCAATTCGTTTATTCGATGCTTTGTTATAACGAATAGCCTCAATAGCTGTTAACTTATTTGTTTGATAAGCAGGTATACTTGTTACTAAAGCAGTCGATAGGACAATTCCCAAAACAATAATAATTATCGAGATGGGCATAACTTTCACATCCACTAAGTTCGCAGTTAGATTGGAATTAAAAATATCCGCAAAATTGTTCACAACAATGTAAGAGCCAATATAACCCAACACTAAACCAACCGGAATCGCAACCCACATAATAATTTGACCAATCAAAATTATCATGATTTGTCGTTGACGTAAGGTAGCACCGATACTACCAATCACCCCTAATTGTGTCGACAATTCAACAGTAATCATTAAAAATGATTGATAAATTACTAATAATGCCGCAACCATGACTATGGATCCTAAGATGACGGTGGCTATTAAGGCAGTACCGTATATTGATGAAAAGATATTTTGTCCACCAATAAAATATGTTGATAATATTTCTTTAGGTATCACTGATATGTTTAAGTCAGCTGCAACTTGTTGAACTTGATTAACCGAACGAGCGGATACATCACTTAGTCGAATTTGAACCATGTTCTGTTTTGATGAACTGTTTTGTTCATTAACCATTGCTTGAAAGCCTGCATCATCAAATTCCTTGGATGAAATTGAATCACTAAAAAAACCAACGACCCGATATTCTCTTTCCTCATTTATATCAAACGTTTCTAAGTTGATTGGGGCCGAGTTTGTTACCACATCTTGTTTTACTTTGAGAGATTGTTCATATGTTTCTTTTCCATCAACAAGTCTTTTTCCTAGATCAAATGTGATGATATCCCCTAGTTGAATTTCTTGTGCTGTGTTCACAAGAATCGTATTACTTAAGACTATTTCATTTGGGCTTTTTGCTGGTTGTCCACTTGTCAGAAAATAGCCAAGGTCATAATACTCCCCTGGATGCAGTCCCATGATTTTTATATAGGGTTTTTGATTATTCGTAATTTCAATATCTCTAACCTTTGCATATGAAATAAGCGGTATTACACTTACTTTTTCAACTTCATCAATCTCCTTAAAGTTCTCAATTTGATAATCACTTAAGTTGGTAGCTTCAAAGTGGTGATTTCCATCAAGGTATTCAATTGTATTTCTGGTAGTGAGATTATATGAAGTCGCAAAGGTTGCGATTGCACTCAAAAGAGCAACCCAAATAATTCCTGATAATAGGGTTGAGATACTCCATTTTCTATATTGTTTAACATAACCCCACGCCAACTTAAAAAGTATCATTACCGAATAACCTGGTCCTTAATGATTTTTCCATCTTCTAACACAATGATTCTTTTTGCCATCATCGCAATATCCATGTCATGAGTAATCAATATGAGTGTTTGTGAATGGTATGTTTGAGATTGTTTCAATAAAACGATAACCTTTTCAGAGTTTTGTCTATCCAAGTTCCCTGTTGGTTCATCTGCCAACAAAATACTGGGTTGAGTCATTAATGCCCGACCTATGGATACTCTTTGTTGTTGACCACCCGATAATTGGCTTGGTAAATGATATTGTCTATCCGCTAAATTAATTTGATGAAGGATTTTCTGTAATGTAGCTTCTGAATAACTACGATGATCGAGACTGAGTGGCAATGTTATATTGTCACGTACATTTAAAACCGGAATTAAATTATAGAATTGATAAACCAATCCAACTTGTCTTCTGCGAAATATTGATAGTTGTGTTTCATTTAATTGACTAACATCTGTTTGATCAATAATCACTTTTCCACTAGTAGGCTCATCCACACAACCTAATATATGAAGGAGGGTACTTTTACCTGAACCACTTGGTCCAACAATCGCAACAAATTCTCCTTTTTCCACACTAAAACTAACATTATCTAATGCTTTTACTTGGGCTTCTCCTGTACCATATGTCTTTGTAACGTTTTCGACTTCTAATATTTTCATTGTTTCACCTAATCTATTGTACTAAATTATCTTTTAAACGTGTCTAACAGTTTCGTCATATAGTGATGCCATGCTCTTAAAACATTTTTTGATGTTTCGAAGGTAATGGTAGTTAATGCTTGTTCATAATTTAACCATCGGTAATCACTTATTTCTGATTGTTGAATAATCAAATCGTTCTGTTTTTCACCAGTAAACCAACAAACAGTTTTATGGCTTTGATGATTAATCACATAATGAGTATACACCTTAAAACCAGGATCAATGCTTACGCTTAATCCTGTTTCTTCTTCGACTTCTCTAAGGGCACACTCAAGCTCGGTTTCATTTTCTTCTATGTGTCCTTTACAGAAATCATAGTGATTTCCACTTCTGTGTTTAAGTAAAAGCACTTCTTTTTTATCGTTATAAATAACGACTCCACAACTTTTTTCTTTATTCATGCATTCATTATAACAAAAAAGCACCTAGTTTTTACTAAGTGCCATTGTATTAATGATCGTGATCTGCTTCCATTGCCTCTTT
>CAZWPP010000043.1:0-9607 GCA_964635335.1 uncultured Erysipelothrix sp.
CTATTTCCCTTTCTTATTATGGATTTTTATTATTTCCTGGATTATCAGGGATTTTTTTCTGTGTTGTTACCTGAATCTGAACGAAATCAGAGAGCTTAAAATCTTTATAAGGTTGATTGTTTACAGTTATTTTATCAATGATAGCTGTTGAATCTTGGGTATCTGCAATAATTGACAAAACGTTAGGGAAAGGATTATTTGCAATCAAACTTCCAAGTGTCTTATTTACATAGCTTTTCAATCCTTTGACTTCACCATCGTAATAACTTAATGTGAACTCTTGTCCAGTAATTTGTGTTGCTTTAATTTCATCTTTTGACCAATTAGGGGATATCGATGCAACTGTTCCAATTTGTGCAATATTCGATGGCTTAACCATGACTGTTTTAATTGCTCCTGCTCCATTAGTTGTTAACCATTGACTCGCAGATGATAAGCTTTGACCTGCTAATTCTGGGAAACGAATATTTTGTTCACCGGTTGATACTGTTTGACAAACTTCATTACTACGCACGGCATTATTTTTGTCCCATGTATAGAAAGAACAAACTTGAATAAATTCGTTCGATTGAGCACTTAGCAGAAGCATTGTATGAGTATTAAATTCATCAATAACTGATTGAATGACTGTACCATTTTTCTTAACTTCAGTTCCATATCTTACAGCTCCATACATCCAAGAAGTGTCAAATGCTAGCTTACCGGTTGCTGATTTTTTGGTACCATTTGCTGCAGTAGCTGTCATTGTTTTTGTTTCAGGTGCAATAGCTAACTTAGTTGCATCTGGATAAGCTGCCATATTTACATCAATCTTCAGACCTGATAACAAGAAGTCTCCTACAGTAACTGATTGTTCTGATAGATTTAGAAGTTTTTCTTGTTCAAGCTTACCTAATGAAGCGAATTCACTTTTGATAAAGCTCTTTGTGATATATTTAGGGTCCATTCCATCAATAGGTGAAACATATGGATAGACACCAATAATATGTTCAATTTGTTTGATACCAGCAGGTCTTTCAATTGCTTTTGGTGTAGAGAAATTCGTTGTATTATTAATAATTTCTTTTAGTAATTTTGCATTGTTTAGACCAGCATTATAAGGATTCTTGAGATAATATGTTTTATTATCTACTCGGTTTTTTTCATATCCTTTCCAAATTACATGGGTGTAGTTATCAGTTGAAGCAGCCATCCAGTTGTCTTTTGCAGCACTCTTAGGAATACCAATATTTTCAAATTCTTCACCATATGAAGAAGTTCCTGACTTAGCATAAATAGGAAAACGTGATCTCAAGGCTGTAACTGCTGTACCATTGTTAGTTTCTACTGCAGATTTCATAACATCAGCAGTCATAAATGCTGCTTCAGCAGAAAGAACTTTGGACTTGGTAGGTTCAGCTGTTAATATTGACCCATTTACTTCAATTCGTGTAATAGTGTGAGGCTCTATGAACTCTCCCTTGTTAATAATAGCAGCATGTGCCCCAGCCACTTGGATGGGTGTTACTTCAAAGTATCCGGCACCGATAGCGTAATTTGATGATAATTTATCTACATTCGATAGTCCAAGATTTTTTAAAAAATCAATCATTGCTTGTCTACCAATTCCCTGATTACTAGCTAATTCATCAAATGTCTTCAGAGCAGGTATATTTAGAGATTGTTCAATAGCAGTTGTAATTGTTACATCACCTGCAAATCGACCACTTGCATTGTTTACAAATAGATTAGTTCCTTTAAAAACATAGGGACCATCTTCTACCACATGGTTTGTTCCATATCCTAAATATTCAAACGCAAGGGAGTAAGATAGAATCGGTTTCATGACAGATCCTGGTTGACGATAATTCATTGAAGCAAAGTTAAATCCTCTAGCAACTAATTCTTTTCCTTCGTAGTGTCGACCGCCACCAATCGCAATAATCTCACCGGTTTGATTGTTTAAAGTAACCATGGCTGTATTAACCACTGCATCTTCAAAACCACCAAATTCACCTTTTTCGATTTTCTCAACTAAATCTTGTTGATCTCTGTTTAGGGCAGTGTAAATCTTAATTGAATTCGAATAGGGGTCCAGTCCATATTCTTTAATTGCTTCTTCAATAACAACGTCTAAATATTCTTGATAAGGTTGAACATTACCACGATACTTTTCAACACCAACTAGTTGATTTTCGAGTTTAACACTTTGAGCTAATACATTTTCATCATTTGAAATATACCCATGGTATTCCATTAAATTCAACACTTCATTTCTTCGTTTTGTACCAGCTTCAATGTTTTTATAGGCATTGTTGATTGCAGGTGCGTTAATCATACCTGCTAAATATGCTGATTCACTTAGAGATAATTCTTCAACACTTTTTCCAAAGTAATAATTTGCAGCTTTTGAGATACCTCTTGAGTTGGGAACATTAAAATTAATTTTATTTAGATAGAACTCTAAAATTGTTTCTTTGTTACTTACTTCTTCTAAATCCATTGCTAATGAAATTTCTTGTACTTTTCTATCAATGGAGACTTCAGCTAAACTTTCTTTTGTAACAAAGAATGAGTTCTTTATTGTTTGCATCGTGATAGTAGAGGCACCAGGCCCAAATCCACCACCTTTTGCTACTTGAGTTACGTTTTGACCAATCGTTTTAACAAAACGAGCAATATCAAAACCATTGTGTCCAAAGAAACGGGCATCTTCGATTGCTAAAAATGCATCAATAACGTTGTTTGGTAATTGCTCATAACTAATATTGTCACTAGTATCTGAGCCAAGTTCAGCAAATTGGTCACCATTTGCATCATAAATATATGTTGGTTCGGGTGTGTTTAATTTAGCTAATTCTAGCACTGGTCTTTCATCAATCATTCTTTTCATTTCAGAAAGAACAAGTGTGCCACCAATAATTGCGGCAACAACCGTCAAAGTAAGCAGTGTTGCTAATAATTTTCTAAATAAATATCTTTTTGTTCTTTTGTTTGCCATTTTTAAACTCCTTTAGGTAATAGTTTATTCAAAATTGATAGATAATCACAGGGGATTAGTAGTTTAGATGGGATTAAATGCCCATTGTCTTTTATCCATTTATAAGGGATAGATTTTTGATCGTTGCTTGAAATAAATTCATCAATCAGTTGGAATGGTAATAAATACGTCTCGGAATAAATTGTAAAACGAATAATTAAGAAACTGAAACCTCCATGAATAATAACAGATTTTAAATGCTTTATTTGATGTGCATGAATCAAAGACAAACTTAATCGTGTTTTATTTGTAGTTTGTTTAGCCTCAAAGTCAATAGGAATACCTCGCACAATACCATTGTAATCAGTTGTTGAAGGTAGTTGATAATAAGCTTCAACAATTTTTGCTGCTGAACGTTTTGGAAAATCAACCTTTACTATTGTTATTGGTGTTGGTTTTTTATGGACTAATGCCAAGTCATTCACCAAATAATAAGCATTACTAGCATTGACATCATCCTCTAAGGATTGGCCTAAATTGCTCTTATTACTGACTATTTTTTTTTGGAATGGAAGTTGCGATTTTATTTTTTTTCCATTTGGATAGTTTATCATATTTTCACCGATTTCATTATACCAAAATTAAAAGCAATAACATAACAATTAAATTACTGATACTAGTAAATCAAGGGATATTTTGATAAGATAATATGGACCAAATAAGAAAGTGAGTGTTTTATGGAAAAAATTAAGTTATCGAGCGAAATGATTGAAAACAAAGCATTTAATGCCGATTTTAAAGGATATAGTCCTATTGAAGTTGATTCTTACTTGGATTTAGTTATTGAGGATTACGAAGCTTTTGAAAGTGAGATTGAAACATTGACTCGTCAGCTAAAACACTACGAGCAATTGATTCATGACTTAAGTCAAGAAAATTCACTATTAAAAGGAAAACTAACTTCAAGCGATCAAAGTGGTGTGAATAATTCAACAATTGATTTAATTCGTCGTGTAGCTCGTTTAGAAGAAGTAGTTTTTAATCAAAATAAATAGAAAATAAGGTAATCGCTGTATTAGAAATCTAGTGCAGAGGAAAGTCCATGCTCGCACCATCTGAGATGATGGTAGTGTTTGTGCCTATCGAAAAAATAAGATAGGGCATCGTAAGGTGACGGCGAATCTTAACCCTAAAACGAAAGTCATGGTTTAAGTCTGAAAGTGCCACAGAGACGAGTTACTTAGAAATAAGTAAGTGGAACGGGTAAACCCCACAAGCGAGAAACCCAAATTTGGTAGGGGAACTTTAAAGAGCAAATTCAAGCTTAATGAAGACAGCAATGTAGATAAATGATTACCACCCGTAAGGGTACAGAACATGGCTTATCATTTTCTATTTATTTTGATTAAGAGGTGATTGATATAAAAAACATAGGACAAAAATTAAAAGATCGTCGAGAAGAACTAGGATTCAGTTTAGAAGATATCCATAAAAAGACAAAACTGTCTTTAATCCATCTACAAGCAATTGAAAATGGAAATATGGATTATTTTCGTCATGATATATCATACTTAAAATTCTTTTTACAATATTATTGTCAAGCGGTTTATATGGATTTTGATGATATTAAAGATGATTATGAAGCTGTATTAAATGATTATACACAAACTCAAATTCTTAAAAAACAAGAACAGAAAGAAACATCAAATCAAAATATTCAAAAAAGGATTCAAGCCAACACACCAAAAACACCTAAAACTAGTGGCATCGTTGAAAAAATTAATTTTCAAGCAATCCTAATGATAGTTGGTTTATTACTTCTTATAGCTGTTCTAATATTTAGTGTAGTTAAATTTGTGATTCCACTGTTTTCTAACAATGATTTACCTATTAATGAGACTATCGTTATTCCAAAAGAACCTTCAAAAGAAGAGAAGGACGTTGTTGAAACTCCAGTTGTTAGCGAGCCGGAACAAATTGAAGAACCATACGTTGTCACGGTTGTTCAAGAGAATCCACTCAAATACGTAATTGGTAAGGTACAAAACAAACCAACATTGTTAAAGATAGCATTTAATGAAGATACGTGGATTCAAGCATACATCAATGGTACTAAAACCAACAATCCAGTATCCCAAGTTTATAAAAAAGGGCAACAAATTGAGTTTCCTATTGATTTATCAATGAAGGAAGTAATGTTCCATTTAGGTTACTTTAAAGGAAATGATTTTTTTATCAACAACACAAAAATCGAACTGGATCAATCAACAGCCAATAAAGTATCTGGTGCAAAAATCACATTTGTTATAGAGGGAGAAACACAATGAATCTACCAAACAAGCTAACTTTATTAAGAATTCTTTTGTTACCTGTCATTGTTTTCATTTATCTAATTGATATTGAGTGGCCAACAATTAATATTTTGTCAAATATAGTTAGTGTTAAACAAATTCTGTTGGTTACGATTTTTTTAATTGCTTCATTCACTGATTTCTTAGATGGATATTTAGCGCGTAGTCGTAATTTAATTACAACATTTGGAAAATTTGCTGATCCGATTGCTGACAAATTGCTAGTGAATACATTATTCTTTTTGTTAGCTGTTGATGGATTAGTTCATCCAATAGTGTTTATTATTATGCTTTGGAGAGATACGGTTGTTGATGGGATTCGTATGTTAGCGTCTTCTGAAGGAACTGTTATTGCTGCTGGAATTTATGGAAAACTTAAAACAGTATTACAAATGATAGCAATAGTATTTGTGCTTCTAAATGCTCCTTTTGCGAATGTTGTTGTTTGGGCAGCTGCAGCAATGAGTTTGTTTTCAGGTGTTCAATATTTTTACAATGCTCGTCATATTATTTTTAAATCAGTTTAGGAAAACTAGTTATTAAAGAGTATAAAGAAAAGAGGAAGTAATTATGAGTGAAAAAAACAATGATAAATTATTAGAGGATGCAATAAAACAAATTGAGAAACAGTATGGCAAAGGATCTATTATGAAGTTGGGTGATAGAAGTTCTGTTGATATTGATGCTATTAGCTCTGGTTCTATTGCCCTTGATGCTGCATTAGGTATTGGTGGTTATCCAAAAGGAAGAATTATCGAAATCTATGGACCGGAATCAAGCGGTAAAACGACATTAGCGCTTCATGCTATTGCTGAAGTACAAAAAGTTGGAGGGAAAGCGGCTTTCATTGATGCAGAAAACGCTATTGATCCATTATATGCCAAAAACTTAGGTGTAAATATTGATGAATTGATTCTTTCTCAGCCAGACAGTGGAGAGCAAGGTTTAGAAATTACTGAGGTTTTGATTCGTTCTGGAGCAATTGATTTAGTTGTAATTGACTCAGTTGCAGCATTGGTACCACAAACAGAACTTGATGGTGAAATGAGTGACCAACATGTTGGGTTACAAGCCAGAATGATGTCTAAGGCTATGAGAAAGTTATCAGGTGTTATGAATCGCTCAAACTGTACTGTAATATTTATTAATCAGCTTCGAGAAAAAGTTGGCGTAATGTTTGGTAATCCAGAAGTAACACCTGGTGGAAGAGCGCTTAAGTTTTATGCAAGTGTTCGATTGGATGTTCGTCGCTCAGAGTCTATTAAAAAAGGTACCGAGCTAGTTGGTAATAAAGTGAATGTTCGAGTTGTCAAGAATAAAGTTGCACCACCATTTAAATTAGCTGTTCTTGAAATAATTTATGGTGAAGGAATTTCTACAGTTGGAGAAGTTGTTGATTTAGCTGCTGAACATGATGTTATCCAAAAGTCAGGTGCTTGGTATTCTTACAACCAAGAGCGAATTGGTCAAGGGCGTGAAACGGTTAAGGAATTCTTCAAAGAAAACAAAGATGTTTATGAAGAAGTCTTAGTTAAACTTAAAAAAATTGTATTCAGTCATGAATCTGAAGCAACAAAGTAGGAATAAAAATAATCATTTGTCTTACTCTTGTTAATTCTTGATAAATATTCTATAATTAAAAAATAAAGAATAAAGTTGATTTTATTCTTTTTTTATTAATTTAAATGGAGGAAAATTATGCCGCAACAAGCATTACTTTCCATCATGTTTGTTTTAATTGGATTAATTTTAGGGGTTATTGTGATGATTGCTCTCAGTAGAATGGGATATAATCGCACTAAACAAGAGACTAAAGCATTGTTAGAGAATTCAAGAATTGAAGCAGATAATGTTATTAGAGAAGCTGTTTTAGAAGGTAAAACACAAGTTTATGAGTTAAAACTAGCTGCAGAGAAAGAAAACAAAGAACGAAGATCTGAATTAACAAATTATGAGAATCGTCTTGATCGCAGAGAAAATCTAATAGTTGCGAGAGAGAAATCTTTATTAAGCTCTGAACAAAGTCTAGAAGACAGAACCAAAAAATTAAGTACAAAGTATGAACAATTAGACAAGATGGAACTTGAGCTACAAGCTCAAATTGATCAACAGATCATTGAATTACAAAAGGTCTCTAATTTAACACATGAAGAGGCTCGTCAACAAATTCTACAAAAAGTGGAATTGCAAATGGAAAATGAAATTGCTACATTAATTCGTGAAAAAGAAGATGAAGCAAACCGAACTTCTGAACTTATCGCAAAAGATATTTTAGCAAATGCTATTGATCGTTTCTCACAAGATGAAGTTACTGAGCGAACTATATCAGTTGTCCAACTTCCTAATGAAGAAATGAAAGGAAGAATTATTGGTCGTGAAGGTCGAAATATTCGTGCAATAGAAGCAGCAACTGGTGTAGATCTTATGATTGATGATACTCCAGAAGTTATTACTATTTCTTGCTTCAATCCGATTCGTAGAGAAATTGCTAGACAAGCTCTTGAAATCCTGATTAAAGATGGAAGAATTCAACCTGGAAGAATTGAAGAAGTGGTTACAAAAGTTTCTCAAGAACTAGATCGCACTATTCAAAAAGCTGGTGAAGATACTGTTTATGAACTGGGCATTAATCGCATCGATAAAGAAATAGTTAGAATGATCGGTCGACTAAAATACCGTACTTCTTACGGTCAAAATGCATTACAACACAGTAAAGAAGTGGCTTACTTAGCAGGAATGATGGCAGCTGAACTTGGCTTGAATCAAACACTTGCTAAACGAGCAGGGTTACTACACGATATTGGTAAAGCTATGGATTTTGAAGTTGAAGGTACTCATGTTGAATTAGGAGTTCGTTTAGCTAAGAAATATGGTGAAAACCCTGTAGTTATTAATGCCATTGAAAGCCATCATGGCGACGTTGCTAAGTCTGGTTTAATTTCTAACTTAGTTTCTGCAGCGGATACATTATCAGCTGCGCGTCCTGGTGCTCGATATGAAAGTTATGAAAACTATATTCAACGACTTGAACAATTGGAGAACATTGCTAAATCCTTTGATGGAGTTGAACAAACCTATGCAATTCAAGCGGGAAGAGAAATTCGTGTTATGGTATTACCTGATAAGATTGATGATACCAAAGCAACTTTATTGGCAAGAGAAATTCGTGATCAAATTGAACAAAACATGACTTATCCAGGACAAATTAAAGTGACTGTGATTCGTGAAGTTCGTAAGCAAGAGATTGCAAAATAATGAATATTTTATTTATTGGCGACGTCTGTGGGAAACCTGGACGTCGTATTCTTAAGTCTTCATTAAGCGCTCTTATCAAAAAAACAAACGCAGAAATTGTTATTGTTAATGGTGAGAATGCCGCCCACGGAAAAGGTATAACACCTAAAATTTATCAAGAATTAATTCGGTTGGGAGTACATTGTGTAACTTTAGGTAACCATGCTTTTGCTAAGAATGAAATCAAGGAAGAAATCGATTGTTTAGATCGTCTAATACGACCCGAAAATATGAACCCCCTCAATCTAGGTAAATCATCCATCCAACTGATGACTAGTGAAGGGACTCTTCGGATTCTAAATGTTTCTGGTGAAGCCTTTATGAATAACATTTCTGAATCTCCATTCGTTACTATGAAAAAGTATCTAAAATCTGATGAAATGCTATTTATTGATTTTCATGGAGAAACCACAGGAGAGAAACAAACCTTCTTTCATACTTTTAAGTCAAGGTGTATAGGAATTGTAGGTACTCATACCCATGTGACAACGGCAGATGAAACTGTTGATTCAGGATGTGGATACATCAGTGATGTTGGAATGACAGGAGTAATTGACTCAATTTTGGGTAGGGATATTAATGAAGTGATACGTAAGCAACATGGTGAGGAAACACAGTATACCGTCGCAAACGGGAATGCCATGTTGAATGGTGTAGTTCTAAAAATTGAAAATAGTCGTTGTGAGCACATAAAAAGAGTAAAAGTAGTTGAGAATGAGAGCGGTGAACTTAAATTCTTTGAGTTTGAAGAAAGAATAATTTAGAAGGTATTGAACAGAAAAAGTTATACTGGTATAATTAAATTCGTTAAGGAGGTATTATTATGCCAGTAAGAGTAGACCAAGATACATGTATCGGATGTGAAGCGTGTATTTCCGTATGTCCTACAAGTGCTCTCGAAATGAATGCTGATGGGAAAGCAGAATGTGACGTAGACCTTTGTATTGACTGTGGAGCTTGCATTCCGACTTGTCCAGTATCAGCTATTGAACAAATCTAAGTA
>CAZWPP010000044.1:0-9423 GCA_964635335.1 uncultured Erysipelothrix sp.
TAAAGTTATTATGTGGAGGTCTTATGAAAAAAGTACTAATAACAGGAGCAACATCTGGACTTGGGTTAGAATTCGTACGGTATTACGGCGACAGAGGCTATCACCTTCATTTATTAGGAAGAAACAATGAGAAATTATTAGAACTTAAAGAGAAGTATTCCCCTCAATGTGAAGTCAATCTTTGGAATGTTGATTTATCAAAAGATGATCAATTAGATCACTTTCTAAACCAGATTAAAGATGAATCCTTTGAAATTGTCATTAATAATGCTGGATTAGGGGATTATGGACCTTTTGTTAGCAGTGATCAAAACAAAGTTGAACAAATGGTAAGAGTCAATGTACTCGCCTTAACCAAGATTGCCCATGTCACTTTACAAAATATGGTTAAAAGAAATAAAGGGTATCTGTTAAATGTCGCAAGTATGGCTGGATTTATGAGTGGACCCAATATGGCTGTCTATTACGCAACAAAAAGTTATGTAATTCATTTTAGTGAAGCATTAACTGCAGAACTAAAAAATGACAACGTAGTTGTGAGCTGTTTATGCCCAGGACCTGTGGATACTCAATTTTATTCTCGAAGCAATTTAGAAAACTCTAACTTGTTTAAGAATTTATGGGTTGCTGATGCACCAACCGTCGTTATGGAAGGAATCTTTGGTTTACAAAAGAATAAACCAGTGAATATTGTTGGTTTTCAAAATCAGATGATTGTATTTGCGACAAGGTTTATTCCTCGTCAATTATTGACGAACCTAACTCAGTATGCTCAAAAACACCGAAAGAATTAGTGTTTGAAGTGTTTTCTCTGTTTAGTAACTAGTATTTAGTAGATGTTTCGATTAAAATAACAGTGGATGGTGAAGTATGTCATTAATTAGAGAAAGTAGTTACGATGTTGTCTATGTAACAGGACACAAAAATCCAGATACGGATTCAATTATTTCAGCAATTGCTTATGCGAACTTAAAACAAGCTATGAGTATTAATGCCTACCCTTGTCGGTTAGGTAACCCAAATGCCGAAACTTCTTATATTTTGGAACGATTTAAAGTACCTGTTCCAATGCTTCTTCAAGATGCTCGCAGTCAATTGGACGAAATCGATATGGATTCACCAATTTCAGTAACTCCAGAAACATCGATTCGTGAATGTCTAGAGTTAATGCAAGAGAAAAACAAACCTGTTTTTGCGGTGGTCAATCATCTTAATCAGTTACAAGGAATCTTAACCTCCAGCAATCTATCGGATTTACTTTTAGGAGACACAGCCCAATCGATTGATCTGTTATCCCGAACACCGATTGAATACATCTCCAAAGCATTGGATGGCAAACTCATTTATATGCCAAGTGTTTGTCGTATCAATGGAAAAACCAGTATTCCAGCATTAGCTGCTAGTCGCCTTGAAAACTATGAACTTACCAACAGAATTGTGATTGTCGGAAATGATACCCAAGCACAATTAGAATGTATCGCAAAAGATGCAGGCTTAATCATTGTTGTGTGGGCACAAACCATTGCACCTATGGTTATTACTGCAGCTAGAGAAAAAGGCTGTGGAATTATCCTTTCAGGTCACGGAACCATGAACACATCACGGTATCTGTTCTATTCATCACCAATTAAAGAAATCATGACAAAAGAATTAGTAGTCTTTAATAAAGCGGAGTTCGTTGAAGATGTCACTAATAAGATGATTCGTTCCCGTTATCGCTCTTACCCAGTTGTCGATGATCACAACCATATCTTTGGTTTTGTTTCTCGATACCACTTACTGAATGCTAAGAAAAAGAAATTAATCTTAGTTGATCACAATGAAATGACTCAATCAGTCCCGGGGATTGAACATGCCGATATATTAGAAATCATCGATCATCATCGAATTGGTGATGTCACAACATCTCGTCCGATAACTTTTAGAAATGAAATTGTTGGTTCAACAGCAACAATCGTAACAAAGATGTATCTTGAAGCCGATGTTGATATTGATGAAAAGATGGCAGGAATTCTTTTAGGAGCCATGATTTCAGATACATTAAATTTTAGAAGTCCAACGACTACTAATACCGATGTTGCTTTAGCATCTCACTTAGCACTGATCGCAGGGTTGGATATCAATGAATATGCTAATGATATCTTTAAGATTTCTAACAACTTAAAGAATATGAACATGAAAGATATCTTAACCTATGATATGAAAGAGTTTGATATCGCAGGGAAGAAAGTCACCATCTCACAACTAACGATGTACCAACTCAATGAATTAAAAGGAATTGAAGAAGAGTTACAAAAAGCATTGGACAAATTTGCGATAAGCCGTAAAGCGGATTTAAGTGTCATGGTCTTTACATCAATCCATGACAATGGTTCGGTCATGTATGCTTCAGGAATTCTATCCCCACTGGTAACACAGGCATTCCCAAATCATCCATTGGAAGATCATTCGTTCTTAGAAGGCATCGTGTCTCGAAAGAACCAAATTGTTCCAAAGTTAACACTGGTAATTCATCAACAAGCTTAAAGCCAACACCCAAAAGCTACCAAAAGGAAGCTCTTGGGTGTTTTTATTTGTAAAATGAAACAGTATCCCCAAAAGGGAAGCTGTTAATAATACCCAATTAAATGTTAAAGTATCAATCATTAATCCACTACTTCCCATTAAAAGCAAATCGCCACAACCAATTTTGTTGTTTCTTGCGAAATACAAAAGGATTAACAAGAAGAGTAATAAAAAGAGAATGTGGAAGAAGTCAACTTTCATGAACAACAAATACAAGAAGTGGACTCTTAAGGGGATTAAACGAAAATAGTAATCAGTGAAAAAGACATAAAGATTGATAAACAAAAGAAAAACATCACTTGTCTTAAGTGACTGATTCATCCATAACCAGCCAATTAAAAATCCTATCGATAAAGAAAAGTAGTGGTATTTATGAAGAGTCGATATCTTTTGGGTTGAATAAGTATAAGCAGCCTGATGAATAAAAAACGACAGTAAAATAGAAAGTAAGAGTTTCATAGCTATTGTAGTATCCCATTTCTTTATTGTCCTAAATAATGATATAATAAAAAAGGTGATAAAAATGGTACAAACAAGTACAAGTGTTTTGATGGCAATTGCTGTCATCGTTAGTTTCTTAATAATCGTCATTCCTTTTCTTTTGTTCAAGAAAGATCGCTCACTGCTCTTTAAGACGTTAAGTGCAGGCGCAATGGTCTTTATTTTTGCGGATTTATTTATTCGTGGAACAATTGTTTCGCTTATTTTGGGGTCAGCTGAGAATGCTGTCAACATGATGAATAACCAACCAATTGTCTATGCACTGATTGTGGCTGTGACAACAGCGGTTGTTCATTTCTTCGTGAGATTACTCATAGCTAAGGGAATTGTGAAAAACGAACTTGAGAAAGATCCTCGAAAAAGCGCAATATCAATGGGGTTTGGTCAAGCTGGACTTGAATCTATCTATACCATTGGGATTGTGTATATTCAACATTTAATGCTAATCAATAAAATAAATGATGGCAGTATCTATCAAATGATTTCTGAAACAATCTCAAAAGAACAAATTGATCTTTACGTCACAACTATCCAAGGTTATCAAGTCTTACCACTTTTGATGATTGTTTTAAAGATAGTAATGACGACTGTCATGATGATTGCTTTGACATTAATGACAGTTAATGCAATCAAACAAAAAGATAAGAAGTCATACTTGTTGATCATACTTGTTAACATCAGCACGATGTTTATCTTGCTGTATCTTGAATTATTAAATGTTTATCCAGTAATCATTATGGTAGTTATACTAATTTACATTGTTTTGTTTGGACGATATGCTTTACAACATATTAAAGGAGCGAGGTTACACGATGAAAGAATTTAAGCTGTTTTACTTAGAAACATGTCCTTATTGCTTAAAAGCAAGACAGTACATGGAAGAATTGAGAAATGAGAATCCAGAGTATCAACGCATTGAATTAGAAATGATAGAAGAAAGAGAACAAGCAGAATTAGCCAATACGTTTGACTATTACTATGTTCCAACATTCTATCTTGGTGACGAAAAGTTACATGAAGGAGCTATGACAAAAGAAGATGTTCAAAGTGTTTTTGACAAAGTCTTACAAAGACATCGCTAAAAAAACCGAATTAGAAGATGATGTTATCAAACTGGTAAAGAATCGTTTTTATACGGATTCGTACAACGGAGCGATGATTGAAAACTATGCTTACCTAATTACAATGAAGGCTTCTGGAGTTCCTGTTGGATACTGTGATCTAAGAGTCGGAGATGAAGTTGCTTTAAAATACTTAGGGAACATCGGCTACAATATCTTTGAACACAAACAAGGGCAAGGATTAGCGGCCCATGCAGCCCAATTACTAGTAGAACTTGCGAGGAAAATGGGGTTAAAGAGAATTACAATTACGTGCAATACAGATAATATCGCTTCTGTAAAAACGATTGAGAAGTTAGGTGCTGTGTTAGTTGACACACTCAATGTTCCTGCGGATGAGCCTTTGTTTCATCAAGGGGACTATGTCAAATATATTTATAGAGTTGACTTAATAAAGGAGAATGAGCATGAACTATAACTTTATCCAGATTTTTGCGATTGGAGCACTTGCGGCTTTATCGTTATTTGTTTTGTTTGCGGTCTTGTATGGTGTAAAAAACATGTCATTAATGAAACACACAACGATTCAACAACGCTATATCGAAGAGAGCATTAAAGTAAATTCGAAAGTTGTCTTTGCGAGTGGTCTTATTGGAACTGTTCTTGAAATTAGTGATGATAACTTAATAATCGACTTAGGAAACAATCAATTAGTAACTGCTAGAAAATATAGTGTCACAGAGATACTCTAAACTCTACGAAATAGTAGAGTTTTTTTACATTAAGGATATAAATCCGGTATAATATAGTAAAGAGGTGATACCATGAAAATAATTAAGTTAGGCATAATCGGCTATGGCAGAATCGCACAAACACACATAACGGCGATACATAAGTTAAATGAAATTCAAAATCACTTTAAAGTGGTGTTGTATTCCTGCTTAAGTACCCATCCAGAACGTGTGAAAGGATTTAAGAAAGTAACCAACGATGAGATAGAATTCTTTTCGGATCCTGAATTAATGGTGGTAGATATCTGTACACCGAATTTTAAACATGCTCATGAAATTGAGCTCGCTAAAAAATTCAATAAAGCGGTTTATTGTGAGAAACCGGTTGTGAGTAATCTTCATGAAGCAAAAGGATTTAACTTTATTGAAAATTCAGGAGTTGCTTTAGTTTATCGTTACAACGAAGGGGTTTCTTTATTGAAAGATGCTATCGATCAAAACTTACTAGGAAAACTTATCCATTACAAAGCATTGATTTACCATGATTCCTACGCAACCCTTGATCGGTTGATGACGTGGCGTCAAACAAAAGCCTATGCTTATGGTGGAGCCAGCCTTGATTTAGGGATTCATAGTGTTGATTTAGCCCGCTACCTCATTGGAGAGGTCGATGATCAAAAATCAATGATGAATCGACTTCATAACCTCCGTTATGTGGATGAAAAACATACCATGACTCAAGAAAATGATACGGATGAATACATGGCATTACTGCTACGTCATCAACACGTCATTGGTGTGATTGAATCAAGTCGTGTTTCTAAACCATTAACACAAGAAGATACGTTTGAACTTTACACAGAGAATGGAACGGTCGTTATCAAAGAGGATAAACTGTTGTTTTATAGTCATCACTCTAAAAAAATGAAAGTGTTAAAAATTGAACCATCGATTCGTTCTCAAAAGATTCATGAACTAAATAAAAATATGCATGAGCTCGATCTTTTCACTCGGATGCACGGGACAGCTCTCTACTTCTTCTTTATGAGTTTGGTTTTTGACCACTATAAAGAATATGTTTGTACGATTCAAGATGCACTGGATAGCCAACAAATTATCCAAAAAGTATTGGATGATGAGGTTTATGCATGATTCTTAAGAATCTCAAAAAGTTTTTAACCCACAAGGCAGTCGTCGCTTTCTTATCCTTTGTGATACAAGTCGGCATTGTCTTATACTTAGCGATTGGTCTGAGTCTAAGGATTACACAAATCTTTGTCATTATGGAAATTATATCTGTCTTGATTGTGTTGTACTTATCGACAATGACAACCATAAATCCTAAGTTCGTTTTATCATGGACAATTGTAGTATTAGGAGTACCCATTGCTGGATCCGTATTGTATTTGTTGTTTGGTAACCGCAAGATGCCTAAAGAACTCTTAAAGAAATCAGCTTTGAACGAAGCCCATGTGGGTGTCTCATTGAAACAAGATAGCGATACATTGAATGAGTTTGTTCAAAACTATCCTCAATATTTGAGAAGTATGTATTATGTTGAAGAAAACATTCACTATCCTGTCTATGCCAATACCTTAACCAAGTATTATCCATTAGGAGAACTTGGTTATGAAGCGATTAAAGAAGACATCAAAAAAGCAAAGAAATATATTTATGTCGAGTACTTTATCATTACTCCAGGAAAAATGTGGGATGAATTTAGAGGAATTCTTAGTCAAAAAGCAAAAGAAGGAGTCGATGTTCGACTTATTTATGATGATTGGGGCTGTCCTCAGTTTGATAAAGAGTACAGAGAAAAACTTAATAAACAAGGGATTAAGGCTTATCCATTTAATGAGTTATCATATCGATTTGCGATTCAAATGAATTTTAGAAGCCATAGAAAATTAGTGGTTGTCGATGGTCGTTCAGGATTTATATCTGGAATCAATATTGCGGATGAATACATTAATGAAAAAGAACGGTTTGGCCACTGGAAAGACAATGTCGTTCGGATTGAAGGACAAGCTGTTTTATCTCTGATTGAAATGTTCTTAATTGTATGGTCGTATGTCTCTAATACGGATTTAGAATCAATTGAAAGCTACAAAGAAGATATCGTGAATCAAAAAGATGATGGCTATGTTCAACCATTTACCGATAATCCAACTGATGACCATGCTGTTACAGAAACACTCCATATCAATGCGATTACTAATGCTCGTCATAGCGTCTATATTTGTACCCCATACTTAATCATTGGGTATGAATTATTAAGAGCTTTAATGAACGCTGCTCAATCTGGAGTCGATGTCAGAATTGTATTACCGGGAACGCCCGATAAAAAAATAGTCTATATGATAACCCGTTCAAACTATGATAAACTGTTAAAAGCTGGAGTAAAGGTTTATGAGTACACACCTGGGTTTATCCATCAAAAAACATTGATTGTTGATAGTGAACTTGCTATTATTTCGACAGCGAACATGGATTATCGCTCATATTATCTAAATTTCGAATGTGGAATTTCCTTCTACAACAGTTCAGTTGTCGAGGAAGCGATGGATGATTTTGAAACGATTATCGCAGTGAGTAAAGAGATTTCAGAAAAAGAAGTAAAAGACTTACCGTTATATGTTCGTGTATCACGAGCAATTGTTGGATTATTTTCAGGACTTATGTAGGGAGATAGATATGAAAAAAGTTGGAATCGTATTAGAAGGTGGCGGAATGCGCGGTGCTTATACAGCCGGCGTTTTGTCATGGTTACTAAAAAATAACTTTAAGGCAGATATTGTAGTCGGCATTTCTTCAGGAGCAATGTATGGCGCATTCTATGCAGCTGATCAAGAAGAACTGATGAAAAAAGCAGCGATTGAGATTGCTCCAGATAAAGACAATGTAGGACTACGACCATTTCTTAGAGAAGGTCAACTGGTTGCGTATGATCGCCTGTATGATCAAGAATTGTATAAAGCAGGATTTGATAACAAGCGCTTATTAAATTCGTTTGCTGAATTTGAATGTGGTGTCTATTCTTTGGATAGCTATACTACTTTGTGGAAAACAAATAAAGATGTCGCTGAAAATGGTTCGTGGATCAAAGCAGCTTGTGCACTTCCTATCTTTGGTCGTTTTGTTAAAATAAAAGACAGTCTTTATACCGATGGTGGAGTAACAACGATGATTCCAGTGGGGCGAGCTCTTGAAAAAGAAGTTGATCACTTGATTGTGATTACTACCAAATCTCCTGAATATGTACGTCCTCCGTTTCCTAAATACCAAATTTGGTTACTGAAGAATATTATTTATAGAAAACATCCTCAATTAGTAAAAGATTTTCTATCTCGAACCGAAGTGTATTATCAAGAAAGAAAATTGGTTGATGAATTAGTGCGCAATAAAAGAGCACTTAACCTTTATCCTACAAGAGAAACAGGGGTTACGCGCTATAAAGGAAATCGGGATCAATTTGAAGATCTCTTTCAGTTAGCATATGATAACTGTGAGGAACACCGTCAAACCATTGAATCGTTCTTTAAGAAAGAGACTGAATAATTCGTTGTTTACCATCAACCGTGAAGGTTAACTTTTCGTTGGTAATGGGATGAAAAAAAGAAAGTTCTGTAGCAACCAAACAAATCGGTTGCCCTTTTTTTGCGTGAGGATTGTAACGATGATCATTGACAATTGGTGTCTTTCGAGAACTTAATTGAACTCGGATTTGATGAGATCTTCCAGTAACAAGGGTAATGAATACAAAATAGGTATTCTCACGATAATGCTGGACATCATTAATGATGAGTTCACTGTATTTACCGCGAACCGAAGTAGTCGTTTTGACCGTATTTGTCTTCTCGTCTTTGACTAAGTAATCCATCAGCTTCCCTTTTTGAGGTTTATTCTCAACCAACGCTACATACTTTTTTTCGAATTGATTTAATCGAACTTGATTCGATAATCTAGAAGCTGCTTTTGATGTTTTCGCAAGCACCATGACACCGGAGACAACCCGATCTAAACGATGGACTAATCCACAATAGACATTTCCTGGTTTATCATACTTTTCTTTTAAGTATTTCTTTCCTAAAGTAATGACATCTTCATCTTCTGTATTATCGGCTTGTGACAACAGATTGTAGGGTTTGTCGATGACTAAAAGGTGGTTATCCTCATAAATCACGTTCATGTTCACACCATCTGCCTGAAACACCACATGGTAACACCAAATCACTGTTAAGGCATTTTAGACCAATTTCACTGCTATCAATGACACCAGTTTTTAAATTCTTTTTAACACATTCATTCATTATGTTGAAAATGGTTTGAGCTGATAAAGCAGTCGTATAGGAGTTCACAAGGAAGAATAGAGGTTTGTCACTTAATAGTTGAAGAGATAGAGTAATCAAATCAACAAGTTGATCTTCAATTTTCCAAAGTTCTCCATTAGGACCTCTTCCGTAAGAAGGTGGATCCATGATGATAGCATCGTACTTTCGTCCTCGGCGGATTTCACGTTGAACAAACTTGACACAATCATCGACAATAAAACGAATTTTATTGTT
>CAZWPP010000045.1:0-9178 GCA_964635335.1 uncultured Erysipelothrix sp.
AAATGGAACATGGTATGAGTAACGACACTATCGAACGGATTGGACATTTGATGCGTGCCTATTCTCTGAAAGAAGAAAATTCATCCTTTAAAACAGCAGTCACAAAAGAAACAAAATAACGCAGAAAGAGGCGTTATTTTTTGTATTATTGTTTACAAGTCTAATCAAAAGTGATAAAGTTCTAAATGCGAATGGTTCGCATTCGCAAGAAAGAAGGATTCCATGAAACGCATGATTCCATTGATACTCACTTTACTATTAATCAGCGGGTGCAGCACAACCCCAAACAATAACACGACATTACAAATCGTAACTAGCATTTATCCAATGACGGATTTTACCAAAAAGATTGTTGGAGATAGGGCAGAAGTCACTCAACTCGTTCCACTAGCTCAAGAAGCCCACTCCTGGGAACCAAGTGCCCAAGACATCGTGATTCTTGAAAAAGCAGACGTCTTTGTCTATAACGGACATGGCATGGAACACTGGGTCGATAAAGTACTGAGTAGTTTAGATAACAAAGACCTTGTTGTCATTGATTCCTCACAGTCACTGGAATCATTAGAAGCACATGATCATGAAGATAATCATGGTACCCAAGATCCTCATACTTGGGTGTCTCCTCTCAATGCGCTGGCACAAACCAAAACCATTGCGGATGAAATTATGAAAATTGATTCAGTGAACAAAGCATACTATCAAGAAAACCTAAAAAAAGTAACGTTAGAATTTCAAGAACTTGACCAAGAATTTCGAAACACGATTAGTACCTTTCGTAAGAAAGAATTCGTTGTAACCCATGAAGCTTTCGGTTATCTTGCTGAAGCATATGGTCTAACACAAATTGGGATTGAAGGTATCGTACCTACTTCTGAACCAGATCCATCCCGCATCGCAGACATAATTAAACTCGTAAAAGACCACGGGATAACAACCATCTTCTTTGAAGAATTAGTCAATCCCGAAGTAGCAAAAGTAATTGCGACTGAAGCCAATGTTCGCGTTGATTCACTCAATCCACTGGGAACACTTTCTAACAACAAGGAAGACTATTTCAGTGTCATGAGAAAAAATCTAGAAGCACTTAAGAAGGCATTACACTAATGAGAAAAATGATAGAATTTAAAGATGTAGACTTTATGTACGAAAAAGACCTTGTCTTGGATAAGGTCTCTTTGTGCGTTCATGATAAAGAATTTGTAGCACTGATTGGTGTCAATGGAGCAGGAAAAAGCACCTTGCTACGATTGCTAGTTGGAGAACTTCACCCAATGTCAGGGTCCGTAAAATTACTTGGTGAAAACAGTACACAATTTAGTCAATATAAATCAGTAGGCTATGTTGCCCAAACAACAGCCGCTAGATCAATTAATTTTCAAGCAACAGTCTCAGAAGTAGTTATGGCTAATCTCTATAGCGATATTGGACGATTTAAGTTTCCTAAAAAAGAACACAAAGAAAAAGTACGAAGAGCATTAACTTTAGTTGGGATGCAAGACCACACCCATGATTTAATCAACGATTTATCAGGAGGTCAACAACAACGAGTCATGTTAGCTAGGGCCCTTGTTAGTGAGCCAGAACTCATGATATTAGATGAGCCAACGGCTGGAATTGATAAACAATCAACCAGTCAGTTTTATGATTTACTCCACTCCCTAAACCAAGAAGGATTAACTATTTTACTAGTTACCCATCATGTGGATGAATTAATCCCCTATTTAAGTAGAACTACCAAACTAATCGATGGAAAAATCTTTGACATCGATCCAACAAAGGAGCATCACTAATGGACATCTTAACGTATAGTTTCATGCAAAGAGCCCTATTGGTAGGATTTTTATTAGGAATCATTGTCCCCATGATTGGAGTCATTATGGTTTCTAAACGATTAGCAATGGTCGGTGATGCTTTATCTCATGGATCTTTAGCTGGGGTAACCATCGGGCTAATTCTAGGATTTAACCCGATTCTTGGGGCAACTGCTTTTGCGATCTTCTCGGCATTAAGTATCGAATTTATTCGCAAGAAGATTCCACGATACTCGGAAATGAGCATAGCTATCCTGACATCAACTGGGATTGGACTTGCGGGGCTGTTATCAGGATTTGTTGACAACGCCTCTAACTTCAATAGTTTCCTATTTGGTAGTATTGTCGCTATCAATGACTTTGAGATGCAATTAGTCATCATCATTACTGTGGTTGTTATGGCAACATTTGTTTTATTCTATAAAGAGTTTTTCTACATTGCCTTAGATGAAAGAAGTGCTCGTTTATCAGGGGTTAATGTCAATGTCATAAACTTTATATCAACGATGATGACGGCTGTGACCGTATCAATCGCTGCTCGTAGTGTTGGTGCTTTAATTGTCTCATCGCTTATGGTCATTCCTGTGGCTAGTGCCATGCAACTGGCTAAATCATACAAACAAACCATTCAGTATTCGATTATCTTTGGTGTTCTCTTTACAGTCGGTGGACTCTTTATTTCGTATCATTTATCCCTAAAACCAGGAGGAACCATTGTTCTATTAGGTGTTTTGACACTATTAGTCCTGTTTGTAGTCAAAGCAGTTATCCAGAAACAAAAAGAAAAGAGGGTACTGCATGGAAAATAATCATTGGTCTTCTTTAAAGAAAACAAAGAACAGAGTAGCTGTTTACGACATACTAGCGAATGCTCATCGTCCTTTAATGATTACAGAAATTGAAGATCTTCTTAAAGTAAAAAGCGTCGACATGTGGTTGTCAACACTTTATCGAGTCTTACAAAGTTTACAAGACGCAAATCTTGTTTCTAAAACGACACTGTTAAACAAAACAACACTTTATGAATTAACACTTCATGGTCACTCTCATTTTGCGATCTGTACCAATTGTCATCGTGTTATTGAATTGGATCATTGTGCCATGGATTTGTATCAACAACAAATAGCTAAGAACAAATTTGTTGTGCATGGTCATAAAATTGAAATATATGGACTCTGTGAAGCCTGTTCTAATTCACAAGTGGTAAAGAAATAATAAAAGTTGTTTGATTGTTTGTTGATTCAACCCGGATTTTACCATTGTGACTTAAAACGATTTCTTGAATAATCGACAATCCTAACCCATAGCCGCCATCATCTCGATTGCGGCTTTCTTCACGTCGATAAAAGCGATCAAACAAGTGTTTTAACTCTTCTTCAGGAATAGTATCGCTGTCATTGATAACACGAAGAACTCCTTGTTTATCCAATTGTACGGATATAGTACCATTTTTGTGACAGTATTTAATTGCGTTATCACACAGTGCCGCAGTCATCATGGTTAATAAATCTTTGTTTCCTAAAACTTTCAAACCTGGTTCAACAGAGATATCAAGGGTTATTTCATTCTCATAAGCCACCGATTCATAAACAAGCGCACTTCCTAAGATTGTGTCAGATAAATCAATGACTTCGTAATCCATCTGATGATGATGTGCATCTGACTTCGCAAGAAACAGTAATTGACTCACCAGTTTACTCATGCGATTGACTTCGGTTTCAGTATTATCAATCCATTTCATATGCGAGTTAATTGGATCATCTGGATGTCTTTTCAAGATTTGGGTATTGGCATGAATAACAGTTAAAGGATTTTTGAGTTCATGAGAAGCATCTGCTACAAATTGTTTTTGTTGTTGAATTGAATTCTCTACGGGCTTGATTAAGTAGGTCGAAAGTCCATAAGCGATTGCTGCTAAAACAAGTTCTGTTACTACAAAAAGAAATAATAAATTAATAGCAGTGTTTCTTAGCATTTGTTGTGAGTTTGTTAAATCAACAAAAGCAACTTTGAGCGAAGTAGGACTCAACTGCTTTTTATAAGCAACATTGTATTGCTTTAAGACACCTTCTTGGCTTGTTGAATTGATGGACTGATTCATCATATCAATTAGAGTATCGTCTTCGAAAATCCAATTGGTTGATGTCGCATGAATTGTTTGACTCAGTAAATTGTATTGTGCTAAAAAAGTATTATTACTGAATTCTTTATCTTTGGTTGTCCAAAAATGTCGATCAATTGTCCGAGTTTGTCCATTTAAAGTGTCATCCAATGCTAAGTAGCGATCATTAGAATCCTTAAAATATGTCGCAAGAAATACACCACTCAAAATAATAATGAGTGTTAATGATAAAATCGATAAAATGATGGCGATAAATCTTCTTTTAAGATGTTTAATCATTACTTAAGTGATACCCTACCTTTCGAATCGTTTGAATAGTAACACTCGATTGTAAGTAACTCAGTTTCTTTCTAAGAAAAGAGATATAGGCCTCGACATTGTTATCCATTGCTTCTGAATCAAAACCCCAGATTTTTGATATAAGTTGTTCTTTTGAAAATATTTGTTTTGGAGAACTCATAAAGAGTTCCATGAGTTCGTACTCTTTCATCCCAAGGTGGAGTGTTTTACCATGGACACTTAAGGAGTGGTTATCTGTGTTGAGAATTAAGTCACCAAATTGAATTTCATCCAAGATGATTTCACCTTTACGTCTAGAAACGGCTTTAATCCTCGCAATGAGTTCTTGGGGGTTAAAGGGTTTTGTTAAGTAGTCATCGGCTCCTTTGTTTAGACCTTTAATTTTATTCTCTATACTATCTTTAGCGGTTAAAAAAATGACAGGGGTATCGATTTTCTGTTCCCGAAGCTTTGTAATGATATCAAAACCACTGAGTCCTGGTAACATAACATCTAAAAGAATGACATCATAATCAAGGGATGCCGCATAATCATAACCATCAATACCATCAACAACAATATCCGCATTTATCTTATTCTCTTTCAAAATTTCTTGAATACTTTCTGCTAAACGAATTTCATCTTCAACGATTAGGACTCTCATACAAACCTCCTTTTACTTCTATAGTATAGTATAAACCCAATTTAGTCTGAAAGAGACTTTAAGGTTTTTTTAAGTAAGAAAGTGTAAAATAGTAGTGACAAAGGAGGTAAGAGGATGAAAAAAACAAAAGAATTCTTACTATCAGTTCTTGGGCTTTTCTTAGTAATAACAACTGTTTATCTTGGAAGTGAAGTCATCAACTTAAGAAATCAAGTAACCAATCTTAAACAATCGACAGTTGTCTTGACACCCAACAACAAAGAAGTTGTTCAAATGACAACGACGATTAGTAATTCAATTACTGAAGTTTATGATCGAGTGAGCGACTCAGTGGTGACTGTAAAGAACTACTTCAATGATCAATTGTTAGGTTCAGGAAGTGGTGTCATCTATAAGAAATCCAATGGACAGTTTTATGTTGTCACCAATAATCACGTGATTACACAGGGCAACAAAGTAGAAGTTATCCTTGGAAACAACGAAACACTTGAAGCGACTGTATTAGGTGCAGATGTCTATGCTGATTTAGCGGTTCTTGAAGTGAAAAGTGATGTAAAAGTTACCCCAATGGTTCTTGGTGATTCAAGTTTAGTTAAGGTCGGTGAGACAGTACTAGCAATTGGTTCCCCTACAGGTGTTGATTTCTCAGGAAGCTTAGCAGTCGGTGTCATTTCTGGAAAAGACAGAAGTATTTCTGTTGATTTTGATAACAATGGAATTGAAGATTGGGACATGATAATGTTACAGACAGATGCTGCAATTAATCCTGGTAATTCAGGTGGAGCACTAGTAAATATGGCTGGACAACTTATTGGCATCAACACAATTAAGATTATTGGTAACAATGTTGAGGGGATGGGATTTGCGAATCCGGTCAATGAAGTTGTTAATATTGTAAGTCAATTAGAAAAAGATGGGAAAGTGTCACGACCAGCAATTGGTATCGTAGGACGTTCCATGAAAGAGTTAAAGATGTATGCAGACATGTATGGAAACATCGGTGTTCCTAATCTAGAAAATGGACTGTATATTCAAGAAATCGTTCCAGATGGACCTGCTCAAAAAGCAGGGTTACAAAAAGGGGATGTCATTGTGAAGTTTGATGGACAAGAGGTTGAACAGTTTAAAGATTTTCGACAAATGTTGTATCAACATAAAAAAGGCGATACCATTCGAGTGAGTGTTTATCGCAATAATAAAACCATTGATATAGAAGTCACACTAAACTAAATCATAGAGGTAGGAACGATTCTTTGTTCCTACTTTTTTTATGAGTTGAAGTTCTTTTAAAATAAGGGTGATAATGGTTGCTTGTCGAAGTGTGATCTTAGCACACAAGGAAAGTTCTTTGTTAGTAAAGGGATACGTAAGAGTTTCTGGTAGAAATTTTAGGTAATCCAATGGTTGATTGAAAGTAACTATATTTTCAAGCGATGTAGGGAGACGATCTATTTTAGTCGCTCCTTTTTTCTTAGTGGTGTCCCAGCCATCTAAGAGTCGTAGTTCTTCCATGTTAAAGAAGTAAAGATCGATAAATAGATGGTGATTGTTAAGGTAAGGTCGTATTTTATAGAGCTCTAACAATACATCGTAAATACGGCCAGTTTTAGGAGATTTGTTCTCTTTGATAAAGGTGTTGTTGGTATCGTACCATCGGATGACCTTTTTGTAAGCTATCGGATAAATAATATGTAGAGGATATATTTTTGTGAACTTTCTAATTTTGAGGCGCATCTTGTCGAAATTATGGGTTTGGACTTCATAAACAATCTCATCCACAAAAACATCTGCGATTTGAGTATCAATCAGAATTTCATGGTGATTGGAATCATGACTAATCATGTGTTTAATGGTTGCGTGCAGCGATTTCTCTTGAAGTAATCCGATGCTACTAGCTGTTTGTCTTCCTTGATTAACGAGCGCTATTGCTTTATTGAAGTTGTCTTGAGGTGTCATAGCTTTATTATATCTGATTTTGTTAGGTTATGATAAAAAATAACTAATTCTCTACTACAGTGTTCTTCTTGAATGTAAGCGCTAAACCGATTATAATGAGTATAAGAAATGGAGGAAATTTCCCAATGAAAAAGATAATTAATAATCCAAGTCATGTAGTCGACGAAATGATTAATGGTTTAGTCAGAACACATGATGACTTAATTTACAGAGTTGAATCAACGGATGTAGTTGCTAGAAACTATGAAGGACGTGGTAAAGTAGGGCTAGTTTCTGGTGGAGGAAGTGGACACGAACCTTCACATGCTGGATTTGTTGGACAAGGGATGTTATCTGCAGCTGTTTGTGGTGCAGTTTTTACATCACCATCTGTTGATCAATGTTATGAAGGTATTAAGGCAGCTAACAAAGGCAATGGTGTCTTCTTAGTTATTAAGAACTATACTGGAGACGTATTGAACTTTGAAATGGCAGCTGAAATGGCTAGAGATGATGGCATTGAAGTTGCTCAAATTATTGTTACCGATGATATTGCTGTCGAAAATTCAACATGGACTGAAGGAAAACGTGGGGTAGCAGGTACTGTATTAATCCATAAGATTGCTGGTGCTGTTGCTGATCATGGTGGTACTTTAGAAGAAGTACGTCAAACTGCTGAAGCTGTTAATAAGAATTTAGCGAGCTTAGGACTTGCACTTCATCCAGCAACAACTCCTGAATCTGGTAAACCAGGATTTGAACTAGGTGAAAATGAAATTGAATTTGGTATTGGTATCCATGGTGAACCAGGGTATCGTAGAGAACAACTTCGTTCTTCGAAAGAAATGGCAAAAGAATTCTATGACAAGATTAAAGCTTATCTACATTTAGAAGAAGGCCATAAAGTAGTTGTTTTGGTGAATGGTATGGGAGCTACCCCTCTTATGGAACAATATGTCTTCATGAATGATGTTCTTAATCTCTTTGAAGGGGATAAAGTAGTGGTTGCTAAGAAACTTCTTGGTGATTACATGACATCAATTGATATGGCAGGTATTTCACTAACGGTACTTAAAGTAGAAGATGACAGATGGTTAGATTACATTAATCATCCAGTAGAAACTATTGCTTGGTAACCCATGACTGTTAAAGAAGTTAGAGCTTGGTTTTTAGCGTGGGCCACTGTCTGTATTGATGAAAAACAATACATTTCCGATTTAGATAATGCGATTGGTGATGGCGATCATGGTTTTAATATGGCCAAAGCATTTAGTTTTTATATTGAAAAAACCCAACAACAGGAACCTGTTAGTTTACAGGATGAATTTAAATCATTAGCCATGATTTTGATGTCAAAAGTCGGAGGTACAGCAGGTCCAATTTATGGTAGTGCTTTTTTGACAATGTCAAAAAACCTAGTGGATATCGAAGAAATGGATGATGAAGTGTTTGCGGGTATTGTTGAAAAAGGTCTTGAAAGCATTCAACTTCGAGGGAAAGCACAAGTAGGTGAAAAGACGCTTGTTGATGTTTGGTATCCTGTTGTGAATGCATTAAAAGAAAAAAGTTTAACAACAGAAAACATTGATGAGTTTGTGAATGCTACTATTCCTTTACTAGCAACAAAAGGGCGAGCTTCTTATTTAGCAGAGCGCTCAATAGGACATATTGATCCGGGTTCTTATTCATCGGGTTTGCTTTTTAAGACATACCTAGCAACAAAAGGTCAGGAATAATTAATGGTTAGTGTACTATTAGTGTCTCACAGTCGCTTGATTACTGATGGTTTGAAAGAGATGATTGAAGAAATGACGGGACGAAATGATTCAATTCAGATTCATTCCTGTGGAGGGAGTGATGATGGGGGAATTGGTACCGATCCAACTTTTATCTTAGAGACAATCGAAGAGTCATCGAATAGTGATGTTATTTACTTGTTTGGTGATTTGGGAAGTGGACTCTTGAGTATTGAGACAGCTCTGGATCTAATTGATGATGAAACATTAAGAAGTAAATGTCATTACATTGATGCCCCTCTGGTTGAGGGTTCCTTTATTGGTTCGGTCCAATGCTTGGTTGATCCTAGTGTTGAGGCTGTGACTGGTGAAATTAGACACTATATTGAATCATTAAATCGTTAGAAACAAAGAAAAACTCCATCCGCTAGACAATGGAGTTTTTTTCATAGTATATTGTATTAATTTTAAGCAATAGCTAAGACTAGTCCAGCGATGATACCGCCAATGATTGCGGCAATTACGTTACGTGAACTGTGGGCATCGAATTTAGCTCCACGTGCCATACTAGCGACGATAAGACCGACACCAGCAGCAGTTCCCATGTCAATCCAAGCTCCTGATTGATAAA
>CAZWPP010000046.1:0-8965 GCA_964635335.1 uncultured Erysipelothrix sp.
GTATTAAATAGTTTCATATTGACTCCTAATTCCTATAAATTATACCATATCTAACCATAAAAAAAGGTGTTGACTCATAGTCAACACCTTAAAAAAACTCATGATTCAAATAGAGTCATGAGTTAGTTCATAGAATTAGTTTAATTCGTTTAAATACTTAATAGTTCTAACCATTTGAGATGTATAAGAGTTTTCATTGTCATACCAAGCAACAACTTGGACATGAGTCTTACCATTTCCTAATGCATGAACCATTGTTTGTGTTGAATCAAAGACAGAACCATAAGTTGAACCAATGATATCACTTGAAACGATTTCATCAACATTGTATCCGAATGAATCATCAGCCATTTCTTTCATCTTGTTGTTAACATCTTCAACAGTAACTTCACCATCAACAACAGCTACTAAAATTGTTGATGATCCAGTAGGTACTGGAACACGTTGAGCAGAACCAATTAATTTTCCATTTAGTTCAGGAATAACTAATCCAATTGCCTTTGCTGCACCAGTTGAGTTAGGAACAATGTTGACAGCAGCTGCACGTGCTCTACGTAAGTCACCTTTACGATGAGGTCCATCAAGAGTTAATTGGTCCCCTGTGTAAGCATGAATTGTACTCATGATTCCACTTTCGATTGGAGCTAATTTATTAAGTGCATTAGCCATTGGAGCTAAACAGTTTGTTGTACAAGAAGCAGCAGAGATAATCTTGTCTTCTGCAGTTAAGATACCTTCATTGACACCAAATACAACCGTTGGTAAATCATTTCCAGCTGGAGCAGAAATAACAACTTTCTTAGCACCTGCATCAACGTGAGCTTGTGCCTTAGCTTTAGATGTATAGAAACCTGTACATTCTAATACAACATCGACACCGAGTTCACCCCAAGGTAATTTACTTGCGTCAGCTTCAGCATAAATCATGATTTCTTCACCATCAACAGTGATTGAATTGTCACTATGCGTTACTTTATCAGCGAGTTTATAAGGCCCTTGAGCAGAATCATACTTTAATAAATGAGCTAACATCTTTGGAGAAGTTAAGTCATTGATTGCTACGATATCATAACCTTCAGCACCAAACATTTGTCTAAATGCTAGACGTCCAATACGTCCAAAACCATTAATTGCAACTTTTACAGTCATTTTATTTCCTCCTTAAATTTGACATATTTATTATATCATCCTCATTGACTTTGTCAATGAATTCACCACTTTGAAAACCTAAGCATCGATTTATTTAGTAGGATTCCCCATTAAACAAAGGTCTACTAAAAACTTTCATTGCTGAACTTGCAGTACTTACTTTGACATGAAATAAACGTTCAAATAAATTATAGTCATTCAGCTTCACCATCAGATTTTTCTCTTTGACAGGGAATGCTTTTTCAATAATCTTCGATAAATTATCTACAGCTGTCATACGCACCTCGATTTTTGGATCTTGAGTCAAAATAAAAGACAAGAGCTTAACCAGTGATTGTGTATCTTTATATACTACTTCATCAACAATTACTTTTTGTTCATGTCGCACTAAACGAGTATATGCCCGTAAATCTTGATCACTGTAAACACCAATGTATTCCCCATTTTCAGCTTTCACACAATCCATCATCTCTAAGTAATACGCTTCATCTCGAGTAAAGTATCCTGTAAAATATTGTGCATAGTAAAGATATGTTTCCAATAAATCCTTAGGATCTAACCGTAATTTAACGCCATGAGAATCCATCGGACGTATCATTGAACGTCTTAACTCATACACATTTTGTTCATAAACCGATTCAAATCCAAAAGGCTCATAGATTTCAGGAGAATACCCCTGAATCAATGTCAACAGATATGTTTGTTCTAACTCTTTTAGTACATAGTTCATTAGAGTTTTCATATACCCTTGTTTTTGATAATCTTGATGCGTATAAACACCAACAATATAGGCAATTTTAACAACTTTTTGGTGGAGAACCATCTCATGAGGATGAACCATTAAACTTGAAATAATTTGTTTGTTTTCCTCAAGTACATAACAATTCGTTGGATCAAAACGTTTTTGGAAATAATAATCAATTGAACCAAAATCATCATGACTAAAAACAGTTTTCCAATCTTGATAAAGTGTTTCTTTATCCTTAAAGGTAGCTTTTCTAATTCTCATGATCGTTGATCTCTCTTTCTTCAAACTCAACATCTATTACATTTGAGTCTTGTTTGGGTTGTTGTGTATTGTCTGTATAATCATTATACGTTTCACGATAACTCACTGTTGGCTTTTTCATAAAGAAAGAACGAATCACTACATAGACAATTAAAATCAAAAGAAGTGGCCAAAGAACTTGAATTAAAGTGACGACGATAAAAATAACAATAATAAATACCAAAATACCCAAAAAGCTATTGTTGTTCATTTAAATTCTCCTTCTCTTCAATTTTGTTAGCAATCAGAATCAACTTATCCAAACGATGCTTAATTCCAGATTTAGACATCGCAATCCCGCTATCGTTTTCATAAATTTGAGCTAACTCTTTTAGGGACGCTTCAGGATTACTAACTCGTAAATTCGCAATATCAATCAGTCGCTCATCCAAAAATTGTAAACGATGATGCTTCTTCAACTTATTAATCGCACTGACTTGTTTAGATCCAGCATTCAAACTTTTAACTTCATTCGCTAATTCACAGTTATCAAGACGAGTCAATGAATTATGAAAATCTCTTTGAATCCGAATATTTTCATATTCCATTAACGATTGATGCGCCATCATCAGTCTTAAAACATCTGCAATTTGATCACTCGCTTTAATATAAACGATGATTTGGTTTCTACGTTCTGTTGCTTTCGCAATAATATCATAACGAGACAACAATTCAATTAAATGATTCTTATGGACACTTTTACTCACCCGGAATTCCAAATGATAATTACTCGAACGAGGAGAATTAATCGATCCACTCGCTAAGAACCAACCAGCAATATATGCAGAAATCCCTTGATCACTAGCAATCAGACGGATTGATAACAAATCCTGTAAACCGTTATTGGTCCATAAACCTAAGTCCTCAAGAATTATCTTTGTTTTCTCATGGACAACTATTTCATATATATTATCTTTCTTCAGGTTTACTCGTTTGTACGTATTTAGATTTGTTTGAACTTGGTAAATCTGTTTAACTAATTGAACAAACCTTTTCGCAATCAACGCTTGAGAAAAGGTTGCCTGTAACTGAAGATTTTTATTGGAAATGACAATAGAAGCATTCCCCATAATTAAAGCTGCTAATTGGGCTTTAGCTTCATTATCAGACAACTCAAACAATGTAATTTCATTTTTTACATACTGCGCAAACGACATAAACTTTATAACACCTTTTCTAAAACGCTTTGGAATGTTTCTTTAATTTTAAATGGACTATGACGAATCACATCCTCTTCAAAGCTTAACAATTGCTCATAAACAACTTTATAGTTATGATTATTTTCAGCTACTTTAATGACAGTTTGTAAATGGTCATCATATTTCTTAAGTATTTCCTCGGGGATGGTATCATTCGCAAACACAACAGCATCTACTTTGACACCATGTTTTTCAATCATTGTCACATGTTCTTCCATGTTGTAACCATCTGTTTCACCAGGCTCACTCATGATATTGCAGTAGTAGATGGTTGGACAAGGATTATTATTAACCGCATCCGCAATTTCTTCAATGATTAGATTTGGTAATATACTAGTAAACAATGAACCAATCCCAAGAATAATTAAATCTGCTTTTTGAATCGCTTGCAATGCTTGATAACTAGCTCTAACTCGATGATCAAAAAAGACTTTACTGATACTATTATGAACCCCAGGGATATTGGCTTCCCCCTTTACAATCGTATCATCTTTCATTTTCGCATATAACGTGATTGATTCTAACGAACTTGGATAGATATCACCTTTCACATTCAACACTTTAGAAATTGTTGAAATAGCTTCTGTTAGATTGCCACCTGACCGATCAATGAGGGCTTTCATAATAAGATTTCCTAAATTATGACCAATAACATCGACATTGTTTTCACCTTTAAAACGATAATCCATCAAAAACTGAAACATAGTTTCTTCCTGTGCCATCGCAGTCATGACGTTACGAATATCTCCTATCGCAGGCATATTATATAGTTCTCGCAAACGACCTGTTGAACCACCATCATCACTAACGGCAACGATAGATGTTAAATGAATATTGTTCAGAAATTTTAATCCTCTTAACATAGTAGCAGAGCCATGCCCACCACCAATAACAACAACTTCTAGCACTATTCTTTACGCTCCTTAGTTTCATTCAGCACAGAAACTAAATTCTTTTCAACATCGCGATGATTAATCATAATATTTAATGTCCGGTGTTCTTCATGAGGGTTCATTATGGATTCAAACCGTTTGGATGAATAATGATTTGCTAGATACTGAGCAATAACTACTGAACGGTGTTGTCCACCCGTACAGCCAATCGCAATGGTGACAGTTGAACGGTCCATATTCAAGACTCCATCGATGACAACATCTAGAAGCGATACTAAACGATGCAAGAAGTTGTCACTCTTACTATCTCCTAAAACAGCATCAATAACTTCTTGGTCAAGCCCTGTTTTCTCTCTCAATGTTTCTTTCCAATAGGGATTATCTAGAAAACGAACATCAAAAATGTAATCAGCATCTAAAGGTATACCGTATCGATAGCCAAAGGAGGTAAATACAATAGCAGCATTAAAACGAAAACTTAATTCCGTTCGTGTTTCAATTTGTTGAATTAATTGACGCTTATTTAAATAAGTCGTATCAATAATGGTTTCTCCATGTCCTACTAATCGATTCATCTCTTTGTACTCAATCTGAATCGCATCGACCTCAGATCTAGCTTTCTCTTGTTTAACAAGAGGATGGACTCGACGATTATACTTGTACCTTTTTAACAATTCATCACTGGATGCAGTTAGCATAAATACCTGGGGATCCAAAATGTCATATGCCTCACTAGATAAAAAGCGACTAAAATCCATAATGTTGATGCCTAATACTACTTTATTGTAGAACTCAGTATCATCAATTTCAATTAGTTTATATAGTTCTTTCAACAAGCTATGAGGAAAGTTATCAATACATAAATAACCCATGTCTTCGAAAATGGACATAGCGGTTGTTTTTCCTGCACCAGACATTCCTGTAATAACAATAACTTTTTTGTTTTCCATAAGCCCTCCTATCGAGTCATCAGAATCGGATTGTTATTTAGCTCTATTTTACCATTTTTCACAGATGATTTCGAACCATCTCTTAGATTCAATGCGATACCATTGATGACATCAACTTCTTTAGACTCAAGATCGATATTTAGTAGCAATTCAATTTCTTTTGTTGGAGTGTAGACAACAAGTGATAATACGTTATCACTATTACTTAATCGATAACTTAAAACCCCATCTTTATATAATTCTTTTCTTAATTGGTTTAATCGGGTTATCATTTCACATAACTGTTCATCAAAATGACGATTAATCACTTCTTTTTCAAACAATGGAGTTTCTAATAGTTGATAACTTTCTTGTCCTGCATATACAAAAGCCATCCCAGGTAATAACATAATGTAACTCAACCATAGTCTCTCTAGTTTCTTTCGTTTTAATACACTCATACTTCTTGGCTGATCATGATTCTCAATGAAGCGCCATTTAACTTTACCTTTAGACAATGATGCCCCTTGATAATTAACTAAGGCACAATAAACATCTAAATTACCTTCATTGTGAAGTACCTTAGAAAATTCTTTCCACAAGTCATAATCATATGAACCATCAAAAACAGAGAGAATCTCTACATCACTGTTAGCTAAATGGTTATCTTTTCGAAGGTTATGTAAGAAGTCTAAATCGATACTTTCTGAAAACCACATAAATTCAGGATGAACCGAATTTACTCTTTGTCTTGCTGCTTTCCAGAAATCAAGTGGAATCAATGAAGCAACATCGCACCGTACCCCATCGATTCCTCTGTTTGACCAAAAGGTCAAAACATTAATCAGTTCTTCCCACAAATCTTTGTTATCAAAGTTAAAATCAGCAATGTCATACCAATCCGCTACTCGAGCTGTTGGATGACCCTCTTTGTCTAACACATAGTATTCTGGATGCGTTGTAATATAGGTATGATCTCTTCCGGTATGATTAAAGACAATGTCCATGATAACTTTCATACCTAATGAATGTGCTTTGTTGATTAGTTCTTGAAGATCCTCTAATGTCCCTAAATCTTCACTAACCTCATAATAGTCAGCAATTGCATAGGGACTTCCATAGGTTCCTTTACGGTTTAATACTGAGATTGGATGAAACGGCATTAAGTATAGAATATCAAAGCCCATTGACTTAATGCGTTCGATATCATTGATTAATTCTTTTATAGTCCCATCATCTGTATGATTTCTAATAAATACTTGATAGATTGATTGTGTAAGCATAATTTTCTCCTTTATCAAAGTTTAACAAATACGGTCTCAATAGAAAAGGAAAACCACTGTCTATCAATGGTTTTCCTTTAAACTATTTGTTTATAAAAGCAATGGCTTCTTGGGCAGCAATCGCTCCATCAGCAGTAGCAGTAACAATTTGTCTCAATGTTTTTGAGTTCATATCTCCAACTGTATAGAGTCCTTTAACAGCTGTTTCCATTCTTTCATTAGCTAAAGAATACCCCTGGTCATCCAAAACATTTAAATTCTTAAGGTATGCTGTTGCTGGGTCGGACCCAATATAAGGGAATAAACAAGAACCTGGAATGATTTTTTGTTCTTTGGTATCAACATTTTCTACCTTTAGCCCACTAAAAACTCCATCTTCAGTCATAATTTCGACTGGTACGTGTTTTTTAACAATTTCAATCTTAGGGTTGGTATAGACTTTTTCTTGGGTACCAATTTCTCCTCTAAATACGTCTCGTCGAATAATGATGGTGACTTTGCTTGCGAACTGAGTTAAGTAAAGTGATTCATCGAGTGCTGAATTACCTCCACCCACAACAACTACTTCTCTTTCTTTGTATCACACACTGCACAATAAGAAACTCCTTTTCCTACTAATTCATCTTCATTGGGTAACCCAATTTTTCTTTCTACAGTACCTGTAGCTGCTATCACAGTTTTTGAAGTAAAGGTATCCCCGTGTTCAGTCACTACTTCAAATCCGCCTTCAATTTGTTTGACATCAAGTACATGACCATAAGCATAAGTAGCTCCAAATGCTAATGAATGACTATGCATCTTCATTGATAAATCAACTCCTGTAATTGATAGCTCTCCTGGATAGTTTTCGATAAGATGGGTTTTAACCATCTTTCCTCCTGGTGCACTTGATTCTACAATTAGTGTTTTGAGTTCGGCTCTACTAGCGTACACTGCAGCTGACATTCCTGCAGGTCCACTTCCGATAATAATTAAATCGTATTGTATATCCATTGTCTTTCCTCCTTAACAATTGCACTAATTTCATCAATTGATCTTATCATTCTGTTTGGTTGGGCTTTTTCTAATTGATCTACACGATGACCATTGTTAGTAAACCCAATGGTGTAAGCATTCGCATTAATTCCTGTTTCGATATCCACAACACTATCACCAACAAAGATAACGTTATCGTGATAGCCATTGAGTTGGTTCACAATCGTTTCGACAACTCGTTTGTCAGGCTTAAGATATTCTATATTGTCTGGGCCAACAAATAAATCAATATACTCAATCATACCGGTTTGATCGAGTGCTAACTTTATCATTTCTGTTTTCTTGTTACTAGCAATTACAATCAGATATCCTTGTTGCTTTAACTCTTTAAGAGAATCCATTGCATTGGCCATTGGTTTGACGGTTGATGGATGAAGATCTACTGCTATTTGACGATATTGACTAATGAGTTCATCCATATTTGGATTGTCTACAACCTTCTTGAAACTTTCGACGAGGGTTGGTCCAATAAAGGAATCTAACACTTCTTCTGATAACTCCATCTTCAGTTGTTTATCTTTAAGTACATATATAAATGCTTGTTTAATATTGCTTTCTGTATCCATGAGTGTCCCATCAAAATCATAGATTATGATTGGTTTCTTCGATTTAAAGAGTTTCCTAAATATACCAAAGTATCCAATGAGACCTACAACGATAAATGCTATAGAGGTTACTTGTGCTACTTTAAGTCCTGTTCCAAAGAATGGTAAATAATCTGTTCGAAAGGATTCAATATAAAAACGAACGATTCCATACCAAATTAGATAAGCATAGACTAAGTCTCCTTTTTTATATTGATTTCTTTCATGCAAACCAAAGTGAATCAATATAAACCCAAAGATATTAAGAACTGATTCCATTAAGAATGTTGGCATGCGGTAACTACCACCAATCAACATCCCTTCTTTGATAAAAGATGGTAACAAAGCAAAGAAGCTTTCATCGACGACTGGTCCAAATGCTTCTTGATTCATAAAGTTACCCCATCGTCCTAATGCTTGAGCAATGAGTACGGTGTATAAAATATGATCAGCTAAATGTAAGAATTGGATTTTTCTTCGCTTAGCGTAATAAAAAGCATAAAGAGCTCCAAAAAAGAGTCCCCCATGGATTGCGAGTCCACCTTCCATAAAGTTGAGTATTTGGATTGGATTTTGTAAGTAACTTGATAAATCATAGAAAACGACATACCAAATTCTAGCTCCTAAAATCCCTGATAATAGCGCACCATAGAAAAGATCTTCAGCGATTTCCTTTGAATATCCTTTTTTCTTTAAGTTGCGGGCACTCACTAAATAGGCTGTGATAGCTCCGAGTAAAATAAATACTGCATAATACTTAATTTCTAAGGGTCCGACACTGATTAGGGTCTGACGATCTGGAAAAAACTTCATAAAACACCTCAATTCATTTCCAATTATACCAC
>CAZWPP010000047.1:0-8811 GCA_964635335.1 uncultured Erysipelothrix sp.
TTGATTTGTAAGGCTAAACTAGACATGTGTGTCTAATCCACTTTTACAAGTAAAGAAAACTAACGAAAGACGTGAAAAAGCTTGACTTAAAAAAGAAGTCTGTTAAACTACTGCTATAAAAGATTTTTATAGAGGTTGCAGTGTAGATGAGTAAGCTTTCGAGTCGGCAGACAAAGAAGAAGCTGAAAGGCAGTCACTGCCGAACAATAGACTTAGGCATAAATCTATTGTGGGGTTATAGGAAATACCTATGACACTCCTTCCCTTTGGGAAGAGGAGCTAGACTATTTTGCTAACACAAGATCAGCTAGCCTGGTCTTTTATTTTTGAAAGGAGCATTATTATGCTAAGAAAAGTATTAGTATCCTTATTGTCAATATTTTTACTAACAAGTTGTTCAACAGGAAACGACGAAAACAAGTTTATCGTTGGTCTGGAATGTAACTACGCACCATTTAACTGGCTTCAAAGTGAAGAAGACGAACTAGCTGTTCATGTCCCTTCTGCGAATGGGTATTGCAAAGGTTACGATGTTACTGTCGCAAAGAATCTTGCTACTGCTTTGAACAAAGAATTAGAAATTAAAGCAATTGCTTGGGAAGGACTTATTCCAGCACTACAATCGGACTCGATTGATGCAATTATTGCAGGAATGAGTTATACAAAAGACCGGGCTAAAGAAGTAGATTTTACAGATGCTTATTACGAATCAGATTATGTAATGTTAGTATCTAAAGGTTCTAAATATGAAACAGCCACTTCGCTTTCAGACTTTTCAGGCGCAAATGTTGTTGGTCAAATGGGAACAAATTATGATGTTATTATTGACCAAATTGAAGGTGTCAATCACCAACCTGCTTTAACTTCTTATCCACTGATTGTTAACGCAATTAAAGCTGGTACAGCAGATGGTGCACCAGCAGAAAAACCAACTGCTGAAGCGATTCTCTCTACAAACCCAGAATTAGTAATGATTGAGTTTGAACAAGGTCAAGGTTTCACTCAAAATGAAGATGTTACTACCGCTGTTTCGATTGCTGTTCGAAAAGGTGATACTGAACTATTAAATGCTTTAAACAAAGCATTAGCTCAAATTAACCAATCGACTCGTGCTGCTTGGATGCAAGAGGCTATTAGCGCAGATCAGGGAGAATAAGTATGCTAACTAAAGCATTTGAAGTATTTAAAGACAATTCTTCTTTGTTTTTAAACGGAGCTAAAAATACACTAATCATTTCTTTGGTAGCAACTACCTTGGGTTTAATTTTAGGCTTTGGTTTGTCTATGCTTAGAAACATTCAAATTGATGAACATGACAATCCTTTCGTTCGCTCTTTTAAGAAACTGTTATCACTGGTTACGATGTTCTATATTGAGTTTGTTCGGGGAACACCAATGATGGTACAAGCTGTCTTTGTTTATTATGGACTATTTAAGATATTACGATGGACACCACTTATTGCTGGTATCGTTGTGGTTTCGTTTAACACTGCAGCATACATGGCTGAAATCATGCGATCTGGTATTCAATCTGTTGACAAAGGACAAAGTGAAGCTGGTCTTGCTTTAGGAATGAAGCGTTCTCTAGTTTTTAGAAAAATTGTACTTCCTCAAGCGATTCGCAACGCTTTCCCTTCTATAGGTAATGAATTTGTAGTGAATATTAAAGACACATCTGTTTTAAATGCCATTCAAGTAACAGAACTCTACTATCAAACCATGGCAAATGCAGGTAGAACCAATGACTTTACAACTGCTTACTTTATTGCATTAATCATGTATTTCGTCTTAACGTTTACTGTAACTCGACTACTACTACTTATTGAGAAGAAACTACATATAACACGCAAAACTACCATTGCATCTCAAACGATGCCAGGAGTACTTTAAAATGGCTATTATTGAAATCAAAAACTTGGTGAAGAACTATGGTGACCAAAAAGTATTAAAAGACATATCCTTTAATATCAATCCAGGTGAAATCGTAAGTATTATTGGTCCGAGTGGTAGTGGTAAATCTACGTGTTTGCGATGTATTAATCATTTAGAAAGCTATCAAAATGGTCAAATCTTGTATGAAAATCATGACATTGATTTGAAACACTTTGAAATTAATCACTATCGTAGTGAAGTAACCATGATCTTTCAGAATTTTAACTTGTTTAATCATCTATCCGTTATTGAAAACTGTGTCATTGGACAAGTTGAAGTCTTAAAGCGCAATAAAAAAGAAGCCATTGATATTGCCTATACAAATCTTAAAAAGGTTGGTTTAGAAGACTTTACAAACAAGAATGTAAATCAACTCTCTGGTGGACAACAACAACGTGTTGCGATTGCTAGAGCACTAAGTATGAATCCTAAAGTGTTACTGTTAGATGAACCAACTTCAGCACTTGACCCTCAAATGGTCGATGAAGTACTGGAAGTTATTCAAGATCTAGCGACTACTGGAATAACAATGGTAATTGTCACACATGAGATGCGTTTTGCTCGGAATATTTCGGATCAAATTATATTCATGAAAGATGGGAATATTATTGAACAAAACGATCCTCAGACACTATTTACAAATCCACAACAACCTGAAACTAAAGCATTTCTTCATCAATTTATTGAATAAAAAATAGAACAGTGTATAATACCTAGAGGGTGATACTATGATAAAACCGTTATGGAATAAAAACTTTACTATCATTACGATTGGTACCATTGTATCAATGTTAGGAAATACACTCTCTAGTTTTGCTTTAAGTTTAATGGTCAACCAATATACAAAGTCAACTTTGGCTTTTGCGATATACTTAATTGCGTATTCTTTACCACGAATCATTATACCAAGCATTGCTGGAACTTATTTAGATAAGCGATCTAGACTAAAAACAATTTATAGTCTAGATTTTTTCGCATCTTTTTTATTCTTAGTTATTTTTATTGTCCTAAAGAACGGATTCTTCTCGTATCCTTTCTTTTTAGGTCTTGCGATGCTACTTGGAAGTATTGATTCTATCTATTCGGTTGCTTATGACTCTTTGTATCCAACATTAATCGCTGAAGGACAATTTTCTAAAGCATACTCTATCTCTAGCATGATTTATCCTCTTGCTAGTATGACTTTGCCTTTAGCGGTACTATTAAGAGACACCATTGGAATAGAGATTATTTTTCTATTCAATGCCTTCTCATTTTTGATTGCTGCGATATTTGAAATGAAAATTGATGTTGATGAAAGTCAGATCAAAAGCAATGTAAGACAAGAGTCTTTTATTAAACAGTTCAAATCTGGTTTTTCATATATTAAAATGAATCCGGGTTTAATGGTAATTGTCGCTTACTTCTTTACTAACTCCTTGTTACAAACCAGTGTATCTCATACACTTGAACTTCCTTATTTTGATAATAATATTGAACTAGGTGCAGCTTTATACAGTATTGTTAACTTAGCAAACGTTGCTGGACGATTTATTGGTGGTATGATTCATTATCGATTTAAACTTCCTCAGAATAAGAAGTACAACATTGCCTTTAGTGTATACATCATTATTTCTTTCTTGCATGGCTTTCATTTATTTTTCCCAAAACCCTTGATTGTTGTGAGTGCCTTCTTCATTGGGCTACTTTCCGTAACATCCTTTAACATCCGTATTTCATCAACACAAACATATGTAGACAATAATTATCGAGCCCGATTTAATGGTACTTTCCAGACAATCACAACCACAGGTATGATTATTGGTCAACTGTTCTCTGGGGCACTAGGAGAAATCTATGATACCCGAATGATTATTCTTGTTTGTAACTTGATTGTTGTTGTTATGACTGTAGTAATTGTTCATAATAATCGTCATGCTATAAAAAAGGTCTATAACCTTGAGGTTTAGACCTTTTCTTATTATTTAAAACTTTGAAATAATTTCATCAATCCGATTCCCTTGATCGTAGGATTCGTCAATTTTGAAAATAAGCTCTGGTGTTTTACGAATGGTTAATCGTTTAGACAAGGCTGTACGAACAACTCCTTTAACACGGTTGAGTTCATCCAGTCTATCTTGAGCAATTAAATCTTTTGTATTCAAGAATGACACAAAGATGGTCGCAAACGAATAATCACGTGTTACTTCGACGTCAGTTACGGTAACAAATCCAAATTTCGAATTCTTAATATCGTATTGTAAAATTGATGATACTTCTTTACGAATTTGGTTTTCAATTCGTTCTAATTTGATGCTCATTAGTCTGTAACCTCTTGATCTCCATAGGCTTCAACAATGTCATTTTCTTTAAGATCATTGAAATTCTTAATTGTAAGTCCACAATCAAAACCTGATTTGACTTCTTTTACATCATTATTAAAGCGTTTAAGCGAACCAAGTTGACCATCATAGACAACAACACCATCACGTATGAGTCGTACTTTTGAATCTTTGATTAGTTTCCCATCAGTAACCATACAACCAGCAATTGTTCCAATTTTAGAAACCTTAAAGAGTTGTCTTACTTCTGCTTGACCTAATATTACTTCTTCAAAGACAGGGTCTAACATACCAGTCATCGCTGCTTCCATTTCTTCAACCGCTTTATAAATAATGTTGTGAAGACGAATGTCGACACCTTCTTCTTTAGCTTTGTTTCTAATGAGTGCACTTGGACGTACATTAAATCCATAAATAATGGCATTGGATGCGGTTGCTAGCATTATATCTGATTCTGTGATTGCTCCAACTGTCGAACGAATAACATTGACTTTAAATTGTCCAACTTCAATACGTTCCAAAGCATCTTTGACTGCTTCGGCTGAACCTTGAACGTCTGCTTTTAAAATTACTGGTATTTCTGTGATTTCCCCTTCTGCCATACGTTTTGATAATTCATCTAAACTTACTGCAGAACTCTTTTTACGTTCACTTTCAATCTTATCTTGCATACGGCTATCTGCCACAGAACGTGCTTGTTTTTCTTCTTTAAATACTTTGAATTGATCGCCAGCTTCTGGTACATCACTTAGACCAATTATTTCTACTGGTGTTGATGGGCCAGCTTTCTTTATTTCGCGGCCTAAATCATCAACCATTTTACGAACACGTCCATGAACTGCACCAACAACTAAGGATTGACCTGTTTCTAATGTTCCAGTTTGAACAAGAAGCGTTGCGACTGGACCACGTCCTTTGTCAAGGCGTGCTTCAATCACGGTCCCTAATGCGATCCGATTTGGATTCGCTTTAAGTTCTAGTAATTCAGCAAGTACTAAGATGTTTTCTAAAAGATCATCAATTCCAGTTTTCTTTAGAGCACTTACTTCTACAAATGCGGTTTCTCCACCATATTCTTCTGCAACTACTCCAAGATTCATTAATTCTGTTTTAACAAATTCTGGGTTTGCTGTTGGTTTATCCATTTTATTTATTGCTACAATCATTGGTACATTGGCTGCTTTAGCATGGTCAATGGCTTCACGTGTTTGAGGCATTACTCCATCATCTGCTGCAACAACAATAATAACGATATCGGTTACTTGGGCTCCACGTGCACGCATCGATGTAAAGGCTTCGTGGCCAGGAGTATCTAGAAAAGTAACTTTTTTACCTTTAACTTTTACTTGATACGCACCGATGTGTTGAGTGATTCCACCAAATTCATCCGCTGTAACTTTTGCGCTACGGATTGAATCCAACAAAGTAGTTTTTCCATGGTCAACATGCCCCATAATCGTAACAATTGGTGCTCTTTCTTCTAAATCTTTTGAATCATCTACGATAATATCATCGAGTGATGACACATCAATAACTTCTTCTTTAGTTGTAGTTACGTTATATTCCATACAGATTAGTTCAACAAAGTCATCATTTAGTACATCATTGATGGTAACCATGTTTCCTAACATAAAAAGCACTTTAATAACATCGGATGAACTTCGGTTCAACTTGTGAGCCAATTCTCCTACTGTTATACCACTGTGATAACTAATTTCAGTGACTTTTTCTGCTCTTGGTTTAAAAGCAGGTTGATTCGACCGGTTATTTCGACGATTGTTTCTATTTCTTGTATTTCCTTTTTTCATAAACATAACCTCCTATTACTTCTATGAATTTCTTAATAACTCAGCAAATCCTTCATCAATAATTCCAATTGCTTTTCGATTATTCAATGAAACTGATTTACTGATTTCATCGGAGTCATATTTTTCAATGACTTGAATGTTATAAAAATATGCCTTTTTGTGTATTTGTGATTTAGTTCTTTCACTGGCATCTACTGCTAATACTAATAATTTAACTTGACTCATCTTTTTGAATAAAAGATCACCTGATATGATTTTTCTTGATCGAGCACACAAACCTAGAGTATTTAGAAAATTATCCACCAAGAATCACCTTTTTGATATCTTCATAAACTGTATCATCAATTTGAGTTTCTAGTGCTCGTGATAATGCTTTTGTCTTAATTGCAAGTTGTAATGTGTCGAGATCTTTTTTAATGTAAGCACCCCTACCATTAGCTTTTGAGCTTGTATCAACAAAGACATTTCCTTCTTTAGTTTTTACAATTCTTAACAACTCTTTTTTAGGTAACAATTCTTTTGTCACAACACATTTTCTTAATGGAATTTTCTTAACCATTATTCTTGATCGTAATAATCATCGAACTCATCATAGTCGACGTTATCATCCCATTCAGTATCTTCATCATCTAAATCAAGTTCTGCAAGTTCTTCAGGTGTATACGTTGGCTTAATTTCGTACTCAAGCTCTTGTAGAAGTTCAGCGGTATTGATTCGTTTAAGATCATCTTCTTCAGTTTTTTTCTTATAACGTTTTTTAGATATTTCTTGTTTTGCTGGTTTGCTTGCATCCGCAAGTGCTTCAAATTTCGAAACATATTCTTGTCGTTGACGAATTGTACGTTTTGCTTTCTTAACTGGTTCTTCAATGATTGATTCAACCTTTTCTTTAACTACTTGAATTGGTTTGTCTTCAACTTCTACTATTGGTTTAACTTCTACTACAGGTTCAACTTCAAGTTCTGGTTTATTTACTTCAACTATCGGTTCAGCTTCTACTACTGGTTTAACAATTTTTGCTTTTGCTGCATTCTCTGCTTCTAACTTAGCAAGTTTTTCTGCAGCTTGTTTAGCTTTTTGTTGTGCCAGTTTTGCATCAAGTTCAAATTGATAGTCAGCCATCTTTTGCATGTAATCAATTCCTAACTCTTCTGCTTCGGATTGAGACTTAATATCAATTTTTTGTTTGGTCAAGCGAACCGCTAAACGAGCATTTTTCCCGCGTTTTCCAATCGCTAATGAGAGTTGTTTATCATCAACGATTACAGTTAGTGATCGGTGATCATCATTTTGGTAGACTGCTAATACACTTGCTGGTGCAAGGGCGTTTTTGATGAGTTCAATGTTATTTTCTGACCATTCAAAGATGTCGATTTTTTCACCTTTAAGTTCTTCAATAACAACTTGAACACGGCTACCACGAGGACCAATACATGCTCCAATCGGATCAATGTCTGGATTGTGAGAATAGACAGCCATCTTTGTTCTATCACCAGCTTCACGAGCAATTGCTTTAATTTCTACAACACCATCAAATATTTCTGGGACTTCTTTTTCAAATAATCTTTTTACTAATGCAGTATCTGCACGAGAAACAATTACTTGAGCTCCTTTAGTATCTTTAACAACATCAGTTATAATAACACGTAGTCGTTGTCCTTCACGGTACTGTTCGTTACTCATTTGTTGAGCTTTTGGCATGACCGCGATTGTTCTACCTATATTGACTAAAGCTAATCGATCTTCAACGGATTGAATTTCACCATAGATCATTTCATCCTTTTTATCGATGAACTCATCATATACGGCTTGTTTTTCTGCTTCACGAATTTTTTGAATCAATACTTGTTTAGCAAGTTTTGCTGCAGAACGACCAAAATCATCAATATTGTGTTCAATTTTTAAGAAGCCATTTTCGATTAATTGTTCGTCAGGACTTTTAATTTCATCCAGTTCCACCTGTAAGGCATCATCTTCGACTTCGTCAACAACTTCAAAAAGTCGATAAAGAACAATTGTTTTTCTTTCTTCATCAAAAACAACCTCTGCATGTGCATCACTTACTTCAATATGCTTTCTGAATGCCTTAATTAGCGCTTCTTTAATCGCTTCAATAACAATTTGACGATCTACTTTCCGATCTTCAGATATACTATCGATTTCGTTCATAAAATTTTGTAATTTCATTTTTGTCTCCTTAAAACTTAACAGCTAAACGTATTTTAGCAATATTTTCTTTTGGTATTTGAATCATCAATTTCTTTTGTTTTACTTGATATTCAATTTGAAGATAGTCATCATCTACACTAATTAATGTCCCATAGACACTATCAGCTCCTTGGATTGGGTTTATAAACTTTACAAATACGTATCGTGATACACTCTTCACAATTTCTTCATTACTTTGTAATTCGCGTTCTGCCCCAGGTGATCCAATATCTAATAGATAATCATCTCCAAGTGACTCTAACGAATCCAAAAGTTCAGAAATACTCTGAGTTGCACTCTCCGCTTGCTCTAGAGTCAATTGACCCTCTTCATCCATCAACAATATCTCTAAAACACGTTGATGACCAAGCTTTGTAAACCGCACGGAATAAATAGATAATTCTTGTTGTGATACAACAGGTGTAATCAGCTGTTTTATCTCTTCAATTTGAGTCATGTTTCTCCTTTTTTTTACATAATATAAGGAGTGGCGAACCACTCCCTTGTTTACTATATGCGAGCATTATAACACATTTTTATCA
>CAZWPP010000048.1:0-8770 GCA_964635335.1 uncultured Erysipelothrix sp.
TTCAATGGCTGCTGACGTATTAAACGTTCCATTAGTAGGAACAGTCTCAACAACCTTCGTTCCAATTCTTTGAACTGCATCCACAGGTTCTTTAGTAATAACTTCACTAACCTTTAAGACACTAGTTTTACCTGTTGAAGAATTAACAGAGTAAGTAGTGGTTACACTCTTTACACCATTTTGACCAGGAGTAGTTTCATTAAGCTCCTCTTTAGTCTTAGAAGCATCGTAAACTACCTTAGTCTTATATGGAATCGAAACAGTTTTAACTGTTGGTTGAGTACCCACTTCTATGATGCCTGGTTGTGGTGACGTCAACACGATCCATTTTGTAGCAGACAAAGCTGTACCAACACCATTTGAATAGTAATAAAGAGGTTGATCAACTTTAGAAACAGCAGATTTTATAACATTTTGTGTGTTTAGTGCTAACTCTGAATTAGCTTGATAAGAATAAGTAGGGGTAGTAGTACGCTTGTTTCCAACAGCAACCGTCAATGTTACTTGTTTTTGTGGAACCATAGTCGATAGCGTTTTTGTTTGTTTATCACGAATGGAATAACCACTAATCACTTGATTATTTTCATCAACTGCTTGTTGATAAGAAGTCTGTGTTTTTCCATCAACACCATTTGTTTCAACATAGCTATAAGCACTAAGCTTCGTATGAGTTGATAATAATTGATTGAACTCATCAATTTTATTAGAAGCATCACTCACTGAACCAAAGGAATCAAAAGTAGTCTTGCTAACAAAAGGACGATTAACAACCGTATATTTAATTGTTTGTGTGTCTTCAGTCATTGTTTTCCATGTTGGAGCTTTTGTTCCAATGAGTGTCACTTCGTTTACAGGATCAACAGTCGTTACAGAGATAACCTCATCAATTGATGTCTTATTGACACTACCTTCTTGGTTCAAAGGACGAATCACCGTTTCAGTTGAAAGACCATCAATACCTTCAGATACTTTTCTATAATTGTCAAATTGAGTCGCATCTTGTTCAGTAACCTTACGAAAAGGAAGAACTGTTTTGATAATGTCTTTAACACCAACCAGTTCAACTTGTTCAATGGGTTGAACCAGTGTTTCTGTTTCAACAACAGTAGGATCAAAAAGTTCACCTGTTTGTCTTTCAACTTGATGATGCAGGGTTAAATTCACCAAACCATTGCTACCTGCTGTTTGAACAATGTTTGTCGAATCAACAAAAGCTTCTTTGTTTGCAATAAAGGTAGTAGTAAACTCTTGAACTTGTTCATTCTTAATTTCCACAATACCAAGTTCAACAATCACATCGATAGGTTCATCAATGATAATATTTTCGTTGGTTCTAAGTGTTTCTTTATTTAAAGTAATCGTTGTTATCTTAGTACCATCCATCGCATTATCAATGTTAGCTTTACCTTGATATCCGATGGGTTCTTCAACACCAACATACTCAATGCGAGCTTTGAGTGTCTCATTAATTGTAATAGGTTTTGTACCTAAAACGATAATGCCTTGAGTTGGTTCAACGATAAACTCTTCACTTTTAATAGTACGACTAACTTCAATGTCGTCTTTGTATTTTACTTCGTAAACGATATCTTTAATACCTTGAGTACCTGCTAAAGACAAATCAACATAAGTAGCTTCTTGGGTGTCATCAAAAATAATATCATTGGTTTCATATAAATCTATATGAACATTGTTAGCTTGTTCCAGCATAACAATGACGGTGTTATCTTCAAGTATTTGTGCTAAAGGGCTCTGGGGATGGCTAAGTGAGAAACTCACTAAACCAAATAGAGTTAGCATAAATAGGACAGTAAACTTTTTCTTCATGATACCTCACTTATATATTTAAAGTAAATTCTCTAAATAAAAATCCACTACTTGATAAAAGTAGTGGATTATATATTTAATTGGTGGAGCGTAACGGGATCGAACCGTTGACCCCCTGCGTGCAAGGCAGGTGCTCTCCCAGCTGAGCTAACACCCCACAAATCAACATTCATTTTAAGAAATGGTGGGCCTGAATGGATTCGAACCAGCGACCTCACCCTTATCAGGGGTGCGCTCTAACCAACTGAGCTACAGGCCCATTTCACTGAATGCCTTATTAATATAACACTTTGAAAGGGGGGTGTCAATAATAAAAAGCTGGATATTTTTTGAGAAATGTGCATTTCTGACACAAAATCTCTCATTACAAAAAAATACACTAAATTTTACCATTCTACTGTAATATTTGGTATAATCACTTAATAGCTTTTTACTGGGAGGAAAACAAATGTTTCAATATGGTCTAGTCTTAAAAGATAAAAAGTTTATGAAAAAAGTGTTAGTTGTCGCAATACCTATGATGTTACAACAATTAATCACCAATTCCGTAAACTTATTAGATAACTTAATGGTAGGGCAACTCGGAGATTACGCAATTTCCGGAGTCGCAACTTCTAACAAATTCTTCATGGTCGGTGTCTTTGCGATGATGGGTGTTGTAACAGCAGCTTCAATCTTTATGGCACAATACAACGGAGCCAAGAAACAAAAAGAACTCGTTGAATCATTTCGCTATGCCTTAGTAGGCTCAGTAGTTGTCATGTTGCCCTTTGTATTAGCTGCACTTCTATTTCCAACTCAAATCATTTCATTCTTCAACAAAGATCCAGAGCTTATTGCGACTGCCAAGCAGTATTTACCATTAGCAGCTATCACCTTTATTCCTCAATCGTTGTCATTTACAATTCAGAATGCGATGCGCTCATTAGGTCACACGAAATATCCACTCATTGCTTCAATTCTATCTGTTATCTCCAACGCTTTTTTCAACTATGTTTTTATCTTCGGTAACTTTGGTGCTCCACAACTTGGAATAACAGGAGCAGCACTAGGGACTTTAATTGCACGGATTGTTGAGTTAGTATTCATATTAATTGTCTATTTCCGTTCACCATGGCCATTTAAAACTCATATTCAAGATTTACTATCCGTTCCAATGGAAATTATCAAGAAGATTACAACCAAGTCTATTCCACTACTCATCAATGAAATCGGATGGGCAGGAGGGATGGCCATGCTCTTTAAATTCTACTCGACCCGAGGTGCAGTCGCAATTGCGGGAATGACCATTGCCTCAACGACAACTGACTTATTCTTTGTCTTATTCTCAGGAATGGCAGTCGCTACCAACGTTATTGTTGCTCATGAACTAGGAGCCAACAATCTTCAACTCGCTAAGAAATATGGGTACCAACTCTTACAGTTTGCGGTCATCATGTCATTGATGTTTGCGGTAGTATTGTTTGGTGTTAGTTTCTTTACTCCCCATTTATACGATGTTTCCAGTCAAGTCAAAGATATTGCGGGAACAATCATTCGAATTCAAGGCATCTTCTTTTTCATCTATATGTTTAATGCCCAAGTCTTCTTTATTATTCGAGCAGGAGGCGATATTCGCTCAACACTCATTATGGATGCGGGGTACATGTGGCTCGTCAATTTAGTAGTTGTATCGTTTGTTGCCTATCAAACTAACTGGAACATTTATGGAATCTATATCGCAGGTCAATCGACTGATATTTTAAAAATGATCATTAGCGGTACCTTCTTTAGAAAAGAAAAATGGGTTAAAAATATGACCATCGAAGAAAGTGTTCTGTAGGAATGGAAGCATTTCTTAACTTATTTGAGCACACCGAAGAAATTAAAGGGGGATATTCAGAAGATCGCCTCTTTAAATGTATGGATGAACATTACCGTATCCACGGTTGTCGATTCTTTGATATTAAACAAATGGCTAAAGCTTCACAACACTATGAAACGTTAAGAAGACTTAAAGGGCAACTTGGTTTTTTACAAGTCGAATACATTTTAAAGTGTCAAGATGGATTACATGGCGTCATTGTCTATGAATGGGTTGAAGGAGAAGTTTTAGATGAGTATCTAACCCACAATCCAACAGAAGCTTTTGAACTTGGTCAACAAGCAGGGAAGCTGCTCCATAAACTCCACCATAGCACATTTGAGCATCAATCAGTTCTTGACTACCAACAGAAACGATTATCTAAGTTAGAAAAAGGCATGTTACAAGCAGATGAACAAGGAGTATACTTTGATGGAATTGAAGTGTTCTATGAGAGGTTTGAGCAGTTGAAATCAAAGTACCACGTTGACCAACTGGTGTTTAGCCATGGTGATTTTCATGCAAAAAACATGATAATTAATGAAAATAAAGAGATCACACTAATAGATTTTGAGAAAAGTCATCAAGAGGATGCTTCTATTGACTTCAGTTCATTGATTTTCTTTGATCCAATCGACTTCATAAAGGGTGTCTTAAGGTGTTATCCTCTCACTGAACAACATCAACTCAATTGTTTGATTGAGTTAATGGCAAGCCCTCGCTCGATTTTATGGGCAACACAGTTTGGTATTCAGGAAGTCAAGACGATGATCGAGTTTATGAAGACCCTTGATAAAAAATTGAAATTATTACAATAAAAAACGTATCCGAAGATACGTTTGTTTTTTATAAATGGCGCCTGAACATGGACTCGAACCAAGGACCTACTGGTTAACAGCCAGTTGCTCTACCTACTGAGCTATTCAGGCGTTGCTCAAATAATATACCACGACTTATTTTTAAAATCAAGCCTAAAAACACTTTTTTATTGAAAAACATCTTCATTCCACAAGAGTTAAAAATTATGCTATTATCAAGTTAACAGATAAAGGAGAATTAACAATGAAAGTCACCTGGCATGGACATGCATGTGTCAGTTTATTACTTGATGATGGAACACGTATCATTATCGATCCATTTATTACTGGAAACCCTATGAGTGATCTAATCGCTAGTGATGTTCAAGCAGACTATATCTTAATCACTCATGCGCACAATGATCACATTGGAGACACGGAACTGATTGCTAGAAACAATGGGGCACAAATCATTAGTACGGTAGAAATTGCTGATTACTTTAACAAAAAGGGATTTGATACCCACGGTATGCAACCTGGTGGAGCTTTTAATACCGGTCGCTTTTGGATAAAACAAACTCCTGCGATTCATGGCTCAAGCTATACAGAAGCTGATGGAAACATTGTTCAACTTGGACTGGCAACAGGAGTTATTGTTAAAGCAGATGGTAAATGCATCTATCATGCAGGAGATACTGCTCTTTTTAGTGACATGCGCTTGATTGGAGAAGCAGGGCGACTAGATTATGCCTTTTTACCTATTGGGGACAACTATACAATGGGTCCTCGGGATGCCTGTAAAGCTTCTTCTTTTTTACAACCACGCCATTTAGTACCAATCCATTACAATACCTTTGAGTTAATAGAACAAGACCCAGAAACGATGCGTCCATTTTTACCTAAAGGAGTACTTGTATTATTAGATGTTGGTGTGGAGATTACTATCTAATGTGTGGTCGTTATTCTTTGGATGCTCAACTAGAGCTTCTTTCAAGTCGCTACGGTATTGAAATCGAGACCATTGAGTTTACTCCTGCACAAGAAATCTTTCCGACCACAATCAACCCTGTTGTTTTAAAGGATCACACCCTTCATCTGATGAAATGGGGTCTAACAAATCCTTATAGTAAACAACCGATTATTAATTCACGACTTGAAACAGTAAGTGAAAAGACAATGTTTAAGAAATTGATTGTTGAAACACGGTGTCTGATTCCAGCGACAAGTTTTTTTGAGTGGGCGAAACCAAGTAAAATTAAACGGGAGATTACCTCAAATCATCAGAAAATATTCTCGATGGCTGGAATTTACCGTTTGTTTAAAACAGAGGATCATCAAGAGGTATATGAGTTTAGTATTCTCACGATGCCATCCAATGAAGACATGGAGTCGCTACATGATCGAATGCCTGTCATTCTGAGCCCAGCCTATGAATTAGTGTATCTCGATGAAAAAACACCTCTTCAAGAGGTGTTGCAAGTGTGCCAACAAGCGAACCCTTCGTTACAAATCCAATGAGATAGTTTTTAAAAAATCTAGCAGATACTTTCTCCAAACGGATTCACTATGAATCTCATCAATTCCAATCTTTAAGGTGATATTGTTGATATCGATACCAGCATTTACAAGGGCTTTATAGTAATGTAAAGTTGCATCTAAAATTGCTTGGGATCGCTCAGGGGTATCTCCTTTTTTGTGTCCATCTTGGGCTTCATTCGTACCTACTTGAAGATAGAAAGTACTTTGTTTCTTAAATGGTTTATTCAAAACAAAGTTTAGAAAATCTTCTTCACAAAAGGAAGAAGCTAATGAAAAAACACCAATCTTAGAGAATGTTGATTGATACTTTGAAGCGACATATGCACTGATGAGTCCTCCAAGACTTGAACCAATCAAAGCGGTATGGTTACGTTTTGAACTAGTTCGATAGGTTTCATCGATAATAGGTTTTACTGTATTGACTAAGAAATCAGCATAATATTGACCTTCGTTGCCTTCAAACTCAACACCATTGTGAACCAAGGATGGGCTTAGCAAGAACGGACAATAATCATTGATCCTTCTTTCTTCTGCGTGATCAACCATGACCACTATCCATTGGTTATCTAGATGTGTTTCTTGTAAAGCCTCAACTATTCCCCACGAGACACTTGAAAAGCTTTCTTCATCGATGAGGGTATTTTGTCCATCTTGCATGTATAAAACCGGATGATTAACTTTTGTCTTGTCATAATTTGTTGGTAATAGTACACGAACACGTCGAATTGTTTGATCAAAGTTAAAAGGTATAAAGTGAGTTTCAATTGAAAAATTTTCCATGGATAATCTCCTTATTTCTATTGTATCATAAGCGTATAAAGATGTAATGTTCTAATAAATATGTTAGAATCTTTTGGTGAGGTTGAAATATGTGGGAAATTATTAAAGCAATATTTTATGGTGTTGTGGAGGGAATTACTGAATGGTTACCAATTTCTAGTACTGGACACTTAATTTTATTGGAAGAATTCGTAACGATGCAACAAAGTGAAGCCTTCATGGAAATGTTTCGGGTTGTTATTCAGTTGGGAGCAATTCTAGCGGTGGTTGTTATCTATTTTAAAAAGTTGTGGCCGTTTAGAAAGAATCAGAATTCTAACAAAATTGAAGTTAAGAAGAGTATCATGACTCTTTGGTTCAAAATTCTGGTAGCTTGTATTCCTGCCGCAGTCATTGGACTGTTGGTTGATGATTGGATTAACGAACACTTTTATAATTCAATCGTTGTAGCTCTAGCATTAATTGTCGTCGGTATCTTGTTTATCTGGGTTGAAACCAAGAATAAAGATCATAGACCAACAATTACAAAAGTTGAAGAGATTGGTTACAAAGAAGCCTTAATAGTTGGAGGTTTCCAACTGGTGGCAGCGATTTTTCCTGGGACTTCTCGCTCTGGTGCGACAATTCTTGGGGGGATCTGGACAGGGTTATCTCGAAGTGTTGCGGCTGAATTTACATTCTATCTAGCAATTCCAGTGATGTTTGGGGCAAGTCTGTTAAAACTTCTAAAGTTTGGTAGTGGAATTACATTACCGGAACTTACCGTTTTATTAGTCTCTAGTCTTGTTTCCTTTGTAGTAAGTATCGTTGTCATTAAATTCCTTGTGAATTATATTAAGAAGAACGACTTTAAAGTCTTTGGTTACTACCGGATTGGGTTAGGGATTCTCGTCTTATTATATTTCTTAATTAAGTAGAAAAGAGTGAAAAGAATGAAAGAAGTTCAAGTGAAGTGTCCACTGTGTGGCAACGAAGAAACCATAGAAATTCATGATGTGATTGAAGTTCATCAAGAGGGTGCATTGAAAGATAGTGTCAACTCTTTTGAGATCTTTAAATATACGTGCAGTGAGTGTCAACAAAGTATTCCTCTTTTGTACCCTGTAACTTATCATGATATCGAAAAGAAACTTATGATTCATTTTGATCCAGATATTAGTTTAGACAATCCAGAATTAATTGATGCGTTTGAGGAAAAAATTGAAAATGAATATGATGAACTTGAAGGATACACCAAACGATTGGTTCGTGATCCGGATTCATTAAGAGAAAAAATCTTAATTCATGATGTTAAGTTAGATGATCGTTTAATGGAGATATTGAAAGCTTACTATATTTATAAGGTGACTGAAGAAAATCCAAAGATTGATATCAAGCATATTTTGTTTAATCATAAAGAGGGAATCAACTCCTTTGTGTTTATTTGTGAAAACACCCCCATGTTTGCGACTGAAATATCAGATATGATTATGAATCGATTAGAGGCACTTTATCACAACCGAATTCTTGAAGTTTCTCATGATGACTTCATGCTTGTGGATCTAGAGTGGGCTTATCGAGTGATTGATCAAAAACACTAATATAAAAATGAAGAAATTAATAGATAGTATCTGTTAATTTTTTTTATAGAATTGAACATAACAATATAAAAAAAGCCACCGAAGTGGCTGTTTCTTTTTCATGGTACTCCTTCTCGGGCTCGAACCGAGGACCCACTGATTAAGAGTCAGTTGCTCATACCGACTGAGCTAAAGGAGCATTGCTAAAACATTATAATACGAAATCTCTTCAATTTCAACTGGAAATAATAAAAAATGAAAGGTTGAGCGTTAATTCAAAGAAGGTATTTGGATTAAAATGGGCAATGCTATAATTAAACAAATTAATTAAGATCTAATTTATTAAATGATTGTGTTAAGAAAAACAATCAACGTGCTTCATAAATTGATTTAATAATGTCATCGGTACTTTGTTCTTGGATATC
>CAZWPP010000049.1:0-8407 GCA_964635335.1 uncultured Erysipelothrix sp.
CGGAGGGATTTGTGGGACAATTGCGGTAGCAACATTACTGTCATATTATGATGACTATATAAGTGACAAATACGTTCCTTCTTACATTCGGCCAAGACATATTACGGGACCATCGTCACTTATAACCTCATTGTATCCTTACATTGATAAAGGCAAAAATGGGACAATACCCACTGACATTAGAGTTGGTATTACAAAATGGATGGGTTCTCAAAATATACCCATGTATGTTGGAGAAGTAGAATCAACCTTATTAGGAACTAGTTCTATAGCAAAAAGCAGAATTAACAATAGTAGACCAATATTAGTTGGACGATAGGAGCTGTGTGGATCAATGAGTAAGAACAAGACAATTCTTTTGGTTATTATGCTAATTCTGTGGGTTATTGCTGATTGGAACAACTACTTTGGACTGTTCAAATTCTTTACAAACCCAAAGATTTCTATAAGTGACATTGATCAAGAGTATGAAACGCAATTTGAAAATTCGTATCTATTGCACTCGGTTGAATACAATTATTCATCGTTAAATCCAAAATCAAAAATGGTAAATGTCTTTGGAGCTTATAACAGTAATGAATTGAAAGCTTCCATTAGCATAAAGTTACAAGAAAATGAACCCTTTTCAGTTTTGAACAAAAGCAAAAAACTGTTGACTGTAATACACCAATCCCATCAATACGATTTCTACGTCAAAGAGTTTACAGATGTGGCTTCAGATGATGATAAAACAATTGTCGACCCGCTCTTCCAAGTTCTGTTTGAGAGAAATAACATTTATTACAATTCATTAGTATGGGGAATTGACGGTAATTTAAAAGTTGAAGCAATTACTTCTGATTCAAAAGTCATCAAAGACATACTTCGAATCATGGATGATTTAATATCAGGTAATAATTAATAATTCTTAACAAGAGGGTAGAGTGAGCATGAAACCAAAGGTTTAACTCACTCTACCTTTTTTTATTATCCGCAATTTCCATCAGGAAAATGATGGAATGTGATAGAATAGAGAAGATTAAATCAAAATTATGAATAGAAAGTGAGCGTACAATGTTAAGAAGAAGCGAAGTGAATGTTAAAGATACATGGGATTTATCAATGATCTTTGAAACTGAAGAAGTTTTTGAAAGTGAGCTTGATGATTATGTTGAAGTTGTAACTACTTTTATCGAAAACTATAAAGGAAAATTAAAGAAACCTAAGAAAATTATCAAGGCATTGAATGAATATCGATTAATCCTCCAAAAAGGCGGACTTTTAGGTGCTTATGTGCAACTAAATCTCAGTAGCGACCTTAACGATCTAAAAAACAATGATCGTCGTAGTTTGTTGGTATCTAAAACATCTAAGCTACAAAGTGAATTAAGTTTTGTCGAGAGTGAGCTCTTAAAAAATGACAAAGAAGTGCTAGAGAAAGTTATTAGTAAATCACCACAAAATGATCATTACTTAACAGAATTACTTAAGAAAAAAGAACAGAGACTCAGTGATGAAACAGAGATGACACTGGAAGCATTATCCCCTGTAATCAATGCGACAATGCCACTCTACAATAAAATAAAATTATCCGATATGAACTTTGGTGAGTTTGAAGTATGGGGACAAATGTTTCCCCTATCGTTTGTTCTTTATGAAAACGAATATGATTATGAACTGGATTATGATATCCGTCATGGTGCTTATCACCAATTCTCTAAAGTCTTGAGTCAGTATCAACACAGTACAGCATTCAATTATCAAACCCACATCATGAATGAAAAAATTATGGCAGAACTAAGAGGATTCGACAGTACTATTGATTATTTATTGGATAAACAAGATGTCAGCCGTGAACTCTATGATCGTCAAATCGATACAATTATGGAGAGATTAGCTCCAGCCATGAGAAAATATGCTGGCTTATTACAAAAACGCTATGGATTAGAAACCATGAAGTTCAATGATTTGAAGTTAGTCATTGATCCTGACTTTGAGCCTACCATTACTGAAGAAGAATCAAGACAGTATCTTTTAGAAGGACTCGAAATGCTGGGTGATGATTATTTAGAAATGATTAATAAAGCGTTTGATGAACGCTGGATAGACTTTGCGGTTAACCAAGGAAAATCAACTGGAGCTTTTTGTAGTTCACCTTACGGAACCCATCCTTATATCCTCATTTCATGGACAAGTAAAATGAGAGAAGTCTTTGTTATGGCTCATGAGTTAGGTCATGCAGGACACTTCTATAACGCACATCAACATCAAAACATAACCGATAGTCGTCCATCCATGTATTTTATTGAAGCACCATCAACCTTTAATGAATTAATAATGGCCAATCATTTACTAACCAAAGCACAAGATAACCGAATGAAACGTTGGATTTACTCAACCATGATTTCTAGAACCTACTATCACAATTTTGTAACCCATTTACAAGAAGCTCATTTCCAACGGGAAGTCTATACACGTTTAGATAAGGGACAAGGAATTAGTGCACAACTACTCAATAGTCTCTATAAGAAAACACTTCAAGATTTCTGGAAAGATGCAGTCGAGATTGATGACAATGCTGGATATACTTGGATGCGCCAACAACATTATTACAAAGGACTGTATCCATATACTTACAGTGCAGGACTCACTATCGCAACCGCAATGTCTAAGAGAGTACTAGAAGATCCAAGTGCGATTAACGACTGGCGAGAGGTGCTAAATGCTGGAGGAACTAAGAATCCAGTTGAACTTGCTGCTATGGCAAAAGTTGACATAACAACCGACAAACCTTTAAACGATACGATAGATTTTATTGCTTTCTTAGTTGATGAAGTCGAACGTTTGACCATTGAGATAGAGAATGAACAATAGTTTAAAACAAACACCAGTGTTGTCACTTGATGTGAAAGAGGCAATCCAATCGTTTAAAGAATGCGAGTTTGGTTACAATCAAGAGTTAGCTCTTTTAGAAGCCGATCGATGCCTACAATGCAAACATCAACCTTGTGTAAACTCATGTCCAATCCACGTTCCAATTCCTCAATTTATCTCCATGATCAAAGAAGACAATTTAGAAGAAGCCTATCGTTTAATTACTTCTCGCAATAATTTCCCAGATTTTTGTTCGCGGGTTTGTCATGTTGAACACCAATGTGAATCAACCTGTGTTCGAGCAATCAAAGGAGAACCAGTTGGAATCAATCATTTAGAACGCTATGTAGCAGACCGCATGAGTCATACACCACTGACTAAACAAGGCTCTTTGCATAAGAAAGTCTGTGTAGTTGGTGCTGGACCCAGTGGTTTAGCTTGTGCGAGTGATTTAGCTCAACTTGGTTATGAGGTCAGTGTTTATGATCGAGAAAACAAAGCAGGAGGGATGGTCTTTTATGGAGTTCCTAAATATCGGTTGCCTTATAAGTGGATTGAACTAGAAGTTAACAAACTAAAAGATATCGGAGTGACTTTCCATTTCAATAAAGCTTTTGGTAACAATCTTGATTTAGACTACCTTCGACAAAATTATGAAGCAGTCTATATAGCGATTGGTGAAGAAGAAATGATGACCCTTAACATCGAAGGGGACCATTTACCACAAGTCTATACGTCAGCTCAGTATCTAAAATTAGTAACAACTGATCACATGGAAACAATAAGTAATTTCAAGAAGGTTGTCGTAATTGGTGGTGGAAACACATCCATGGATTGTGCTCGAAGTGCTTTAAGACTTGGTGCAGATGTTCTAGTTAGTTATCGTCGTCGTCAAGAAGATATGCCAGCTAGCAAAAAAGAAGTTGAAGACGCAAAAAAAGAAGGTGTTAAGTTTATGTTCTTAACATCGCCTATCAAAATCATTGGTTCCAGTCATGTAGAAGCAATTGAACTGGTTAATAGAGAAGTGATAGGAGATGCTGGTCAGCAACGTCAAGAGACTCAAATAGTAGAAGACTCAAATTTTATAGTTGAAGCAGATTGTATTATTGCTGCACTTGGAAGTAAACCAAATCGTATGTTAAGAACCAAACACCTCAACCTTGATATAGATTACAAAGGACTTGTTGTTACGAACAGTGATTTCGAGACATCAGAAGAAGGTGTCTTTGCTGGAGGAGACATGGTATTAGGAGCGGATACCGTCGTACGAGCAATTGATACGGGTAAAAAGGCAGCAAAGAGCATCCATAAGAAATTGAGTAATGTATAGTAAAAAGGATTCATCACAATGTGTGTTGAATCCTTTCTTTTTAAATAACTAAAATTTTCGGAAGTCTTGGCATGAAATGAGTCAGGACTTCATTGGGGATCGTATCTAGTTCTTTAGCTAATTGATAGATATCATGACCTTCACCAATGATTTCAATGTAATCATTCTCAACAATGTCGTTGATATCACTAACATCAACCATCAATTGATCCATACACATTCTACCAACTGGGGTAAGATAATAATCTTTGTACTTGTACTTGAAATTTGTTTTGTGAGTAGCACGACTCAGACCATCTCCGTAACCAACTGTTACAGTCGCAATCTTACAGTCTCTTATTGTTTTGTTGTCAATGCCATATCCAATCTGAGCATGAGCTTGAACAGATTTAACCATCGCTACTCTAGCATACAGAGACAACACATTTTTAAAATCAGGATCATCGGGTGTCCCCGCAAAGATTAACCCAGGACGAGTGTATTCATAAGCATGGTGACCATAATTAAGAATCCCATATGAATTGTATAGATGGGTATGCCCAACAGTAATGTTGTTTTCGTGTAAGTAATCGAGAACTCTATCGTACTCACTGATTTGAAAATCATTCATCTTGAGTGCTTCTTCGGTATATTCATCGGAAGCGAGTAAATGGGAATATGTTCCAGTTATCTCAATGAATGGATTTGAGTATAATTCTTTAATCACTGCTAGTTGTTCAGGGGTATCAATCTTAAAGCCTAAACGATTCATTGCGGTATTGAGTTTGATTTGCCCCTTAATAGCAGTGTGCTTCTTCCCGTACTCAATCATTTCGAATGAATATGACTCAGAGATAACAGTTTGTTCGATGTCATTAGTAATTAATTCATGAAAACGATCTGGATCGGTATATCCTAAGATTAAGATTTTTTGATCAATACCAATACGTCTTAGTTCGATGGCTTCATCCAGTGTCGATACCGCAAAAAAATCACATCCTAATTCTTGTAGAAGTATGATTGCATCTAAACCTAGTCCATAAAATTGGTCTTTGACGATGGCCATAATTTTTGATCCATGGGACTTTAGTAACAGTTGTTCATAGTTGTGTTTTAAAGCCAGACCATCAATCTGTAGAAAACTTCTATCTTTCATGTTGGCTTAAAGCATTTTCTATCAGTGTCACAATGATGTCTTTATAACTGATACCAACAGCTTTCATCATCGATGGGAAACGAGAATGTGATGTAAATCCTGGAATAGTGTTGATTTCGTTGAAATAAAGATTTCCGTTATTCCCATAAAAGAAATCAACGCGAGCGAAATCTTTACAATCCAAGAGTCTAAAGATCTTCTTCGCAATTTCTTTGGTTTGTTCTTGGATATCTAAAGGAACTCTAGCTGGGCAATGAATCTGAGCATCTTTAAAGGCATATTTTGCTTCAAAGTCAAAGAACGTGGTATGAAGTTCAATTTCGTCGACTTCACCAACTAGAAGTTCGTTCTTATCTTCAAGAACAGCACAGCCCAGTTCTACTCCTTCGATGAACTCTTCAACAACAATCTTGTTATCGAATTTAAGGGCATCTCTTAATCCTTCATAGAATTCGTTGTAATCCTGAACAACACTAATTCCATAGGAACTACCTTCACGAGCTGGTTTGATAATCATTTTTTGACCAAGATAATTGACTAGATCTTCATACTCTGATTCAGTAATCATTTGTTTTAATGTTCTATATTTAGCTTTTGTTATTTTTTCTAAATCTAATAAACGGTGAGTTAAATCTTTGTCATAACAAAGAATCGATGATTCTTGGTCACAGCCTGTATAAGCAATGCCTCCTTGTTTTAACATTGCTTGTAAAACACCATCTTCACCATATTTTCCATGAATCATGTTGAAGACAACATCGACTTTAAAGGCTTGTAAATTATCGACATAGAAGAATTTTGATTCAGTTCCAGGTTTTACCATGACTTCTCGTAATGTTGGGTTTTTAATCCACGTATCGTTTTCGATTTCTTCAGGTTTGAAATCACCTCGATACCAAAAGCCATCTTTTGAAATAACGATTTGAATCAATTCATATTCTTCTTTTGGAAAGTTTTGTAACACTGAATAAGCAGAGGATAAAGAAACTGAATATTCACTGCTCTTTCCACCAAATATAACTGCAACTTTCATTTTTTTAATCTCCTTTTTTAAACCATCGATTACTTCCCATAATCTTAATGAGTTCGAGGCTTTAAACAGCATTGTTGTAGTTTGTTGAATCCATGGTTTTAAGCTTCGAATTAAATTCTCTTTGTTATCAAAATGTTCACCAATAATTAAGTGACCTTCGTGATAATAACGACTTAAGTCTCCATAGGTGTAGACTCGATCAATTTTCAGTGTTGCTAGAAAATGACCGATTTGTTTGTGATAGTTGACTTCATCAACCCCTAAATCTAACATGTCTCCTAAGATCGCAATTTTAAGCCCATCGTTTTGATAGTCATTTAAAAGTTTTAGTGATGCTTCTAAACTTTCTGGATTTGATTTATAAGAATCGTCAATGACCACGGCTTTGTTAATCATCAACAGTTCGTTGCGTTTCTGAGTGAGTTTTAACTGCTTCAGCTGATGAAGAATGACATCCTTTTCAACATTGAATCGTAAGGCAGTTAATATGGCTGCCGTCACATTTTGGGCTTGAAACTGTCCAATCAACGATGCCTCAATTGGTTGGTCAAACAATCTTTCAACATAGAAAACGATAGAATCGATGAATTGATTGACATTGGAAATCACAAAGTCATTGGTAGGGTTGTGTCCATACGATACTTTTTCTTGAGGGATATTGAGAATAGATACTTGTTCTTTTAACAGTTTGTGATCACCGTTATAAATAAGGATGCCATCCTCTTTTAAGTGATTGGTAATTTCGAGTTTTGCTTTAACGATATTCTCTTCAGTTTTTAGATCTATCAAATGCGCTTTCCCAATGCTGGTGATGATTGAAACATCACTTGGCGCAATGTTATTTAAACGATCAATTTCACCTAGCGAACTCATTCCCATCTCTAAGACAGCAACTTCAGTATCTTCGGGCATTCCTAAGATAGTGAGTGGTAACCCAATTTCGTTATTGAAGTTTCCTTGAGTTTTGACAACGCGATACGTTGTTTCTAATAAAGTACTAACAATATCTTTGGTACTTGTTTTTCCATTACTTCCAGTAATAGCGACTACTTTACAGCCAATGTGAGCCAAATAGTTTTTCGCAAGTAACCCTAAAGCTTCCGTAGTGTCATTGACTATGATTAACGGACTTTTAAAAGTAGAGTAATCGAGTTCTTTACTGAATAGTGAAATTAGGGCTCCTTTGGAAAAGGCTAAGTCTACAAAGTTGTGGCCATCAAATTGTTCTCCTTGAATAGGTATAAATATCTGAGCGCCATCCATTTCACGAGTATTGATACTGACTTTTGTAACTTCTAGATCATCAACGGTATTAATCAAAGTTCCATTGACCCAGGATGCTAGTTGTTTAAAGGTTGTTTTAATCATAAAAACCTCATTTCTTATCACACTATATTATACCTTAAAAGATGCTTGGTTGGTACGTGTTCTAAATTATCTCTTGTTTTTATTTTGAGAATAGAGATAATGGATATGAGGTAGTTTTATGAAAGAAAATATATTAATAACAATTCTTTTTATCTTATTGTTAGTAGGTTGTTCAAGCGAGCCAGCTGTTCAATCAAAAACAGTGGAAGAAGTTTTGATTAGTGATGGAATCTACCAAGGACAAGCACCAGGCAGAAACGGTGTTGTTATTGTCGAAGTAAAAATTGAGTCACAAGTTATCACAGACGTTCGCATTGTCAATCACCAAGAAGACACTCGGTATGTTGCGGAAGTAGAAGTTGCGATTGTAGAAATTCCTGAAAGAATTGTTAAATCTAATTCGACACAGGTCGATGTTGTATCAAAGGCGACGGTAACCTCCAAAGCAATTATGAAAGCGGTTGAGGATGCTTTAACTAACGCAAAATAATTATAAAAAACACGATTTATTCGTGTTTTTGGTAAAAGAAAGGGATTTGTTGTGAATCTTTCAGGCTGTTGACAAGTAATTTGTCAACAGCCTTTCATTTTTTAAATAACTTTTGAAAAAAGACTTCCCTAACCTATACATTATAATACAAACAAAGATATAGAATATGAGAGGTCTCTGTATGTTTACTCCTAA
>CAZWPP010000050.1:0-8026 GCA_964635335.1 uncultured Erysipelothrix sp.
ACCACATCTTGAGCCATTAAGCCGTGTGTTATAACGTTTGGCATTGGCACACCTCCTCTTCTTGCTTTAATTATAACAAAACAATCACTATTTAAAAAGCACTAAACACTAATAAAAAAGCATTGAGTTAACAATGCTTACAGTTCAATCTTCTTTTTAAACAACCAGGTTGTGGTTAAAAATAAGATAATGATAAATACTAGGTCATAAATAATCGAAGCAGCAATCTGATAATTACTCGAAGCAAACGCTATAATTTGAGACATATTATCCGTATCGATGGCATTCGAGTAAACTAATCGATAAAATACATTATCAAACACTTCTGCTTTAATGAGTGTCATTAAGATAAATATCATAAAGGCTATGAAGTAATTAGGACGTTTGAAATAAGAGGTATTCACAATTGTCATGCATAATAAATATGAAAGAATTGTGAGAAGACTTCCTACTAAAAGACTGATGATTGTTAATACAATTGTTGACCACTCTGCTTGTTTTAAGGCTGCAAGTAAATAATCCGAAAGTTGATTAAGAACCGCTAATCCATTGTCCGCAAACAATAAACCAAAAATTATTAAACTGATTCCAATCATTACCAAGGTTAAAAACTGCCAGATTGATACTGTGAGTATTTTCGAAATTAATGTAGTTTCAATCGAAACTGGTAACGTTAAATTCAAATATGCACCTTGATCAAACAATCGTCGTTTCAAAAAGTTAATTGCGTTTACTATCATCAAAACAAAGGATGATGTGACAATAATGACCATGAATACGCCTAGTATAATTTGCAATGTCGCAAGGTTTGATTTCAAAACAAATGGTCCTACTACAGCCAGAAGAATCATGATGAGGTAGAGCATCGAATAATCTTTAAACGAATTCTTCAAATCATGTTTTAGTGTTTTTAAAAACATTAGCGGAATACCTCCCTAAAGTAAGCATCGACACTCATATGGTGTTGATCACGCAGTTGATCACAATTCTCAAACAAAGCTATTTTTCCATTCTTTAGAAAGATGACTTCATCCAAAATATTTTCAATATCTGCAATCAAATGGGTTGAAATCAACAACAAGGAATCTTTTGCGTAAGAATTCAGAATTGTGTTTAATATCTTTTCTCTGGAAGCAGGATCAACTCCCCCAATCGGTTCATCCAACAAGTAAATCTTTGCATCTCTGGAAAGAACTAATGCTAATTGAAACTTTTCTTGCATCCCTTTAGACATTTCTTTAAAGGTTTTCTTTGGTGAGACATCAAAACTTTCACAAAGTTGCATCATCCGTTCTTCATTGAAATCATTATACATATCTTTAAACAAAGCGATACATTCACTTCCCTTCATATTCTTTTCAAAATATGTTCTATCTGGTAAATAAGAAATACTTCCTAGTGACTCGTAACCAACATGATTGCCATCGATTTGAATATCTCCTTCATAATCACGAAGAAGACCGACCAAGATTTTTATAAATGTCGTTTTACCTGAACCATTGGGTCCACATAACCCAACTATTCTACCTGATTTAATATCCAAAGAAACTTCATCCAAAACTTTCTCTTTTGAATAATATTTGTTTAAGTTTCGGACTCGGATTAAATCTTTATCAATTACTTGCTCAGAACCAAATTGAGATTCTATGCTGTTTAAAAAATCATTCATTACTTTCTCCTTCTCTAACTTCCTGAATCAACTTCATGGTATCCTCGATATTTAATCCTACTTGTTTCATTTGATTGACAAATTCCTTTACCATTTTAACAATGGTTTGATTCTTTACTGTATCAATCAGTTCATTGTTTTCTGTAATGAAGCGACCATTAGGACCTTCCGCTCTCAACAGATGACTCATTTCCATTTCAGAAAGTGCTTTTTGTATCGTGTTGGGATTGACACCATACATACTTGCTAAATCACGAACAGACTCAATTCGTTGACCGGGTTGATAAAAACCGGATACAATTTTTGATTTGACATCATCGACAATTTGACGATAAATTGGTAATCCTTCTTTAAAGTTCATCACACCACCTCCGTACTATGTAACATATACATAGTACATTACTTTATTGATAATGTCAACTGTAATTATTTCTTAGCAACTCGCATGACTTCTTTTGCTACAATATCCGCAACACGAGGATCAAAAGCACTTGGAATTACATAGGTTTCGCTCAATTCTTCATCGGATATTAAACTAGCAAGTCCTACTGCTGCTGCCATTTTCATTTCATTCGTAATCTTTGTAGCCCGAGCATCCAATGCTCCTCTGAACAGTCCAGGGAATGCTAAAACGTTGTTGATTTGATTTGGGAAATCACTTCGTCCCGTCCCAACAACTCTTGCTCCTGCTTCTTTTGCTAAATCATATCCAATTTCTGGTTCAGGATTTGCCATAGGAAACACAATCGCATTTTCTTTCATGCTCATTACCATTTCCTTAGTAACAACATTTGGAGCACTTACCCCAATAAAAACATCTGCTTTAGCCATGGCTTCACTCAATGTTAAACGTTCATTATTTGTATTGGTAATCATGGAAAGTTCCCTTAGATATTTGTTATAGTTGTCTTTATCTTCTCTTAAAACGATACCTTTGCTGTTAAAACCAAATACTTCTTTAACTCCTAAATCTAGTAGCATCTTGATAATTGATGTCCCTGCAGCTCCTGTTCCTGAGACAACTACTGTAATTTCTTCAGCTTTCTTATTCACTAACTTAAGTGCATTGATAAGTCCTGCTGTTACAACGATAGCTGTTCCGTGTTGATCATCATGAAAGACAGGTATATTTAGTTCTTCAATTAGTCGTTCTTCGATTTCAATGCATCGTGGGGCACTAATATCTTCAAGATTAATTCCCCCAAAACTTGGAGCAAGGTTTTTGATAATCATAATAAGTTCTTCAGTATCTTGGGTATTCAAACAAATTGGGATGGCATCGACACCTCCAAATGCTTTAAATAATGCACTTTTCCCTTCCATAACTGGCATTGCTGCTTCAGGCCCAATGTTGCCTAACCCAAGTACTGCACTTCCATCTGATATGACCGCAATGGTGTTGTTTTTCCAGGTTAAGTCAAACGCTAAGTCTTTATTTTCTTTGATTGCTAAACAAGCAGCTGCTACTCCTGGTGTATAAGCTAAACTAAGCTCTTCATTGTTAGTAATGGGAGCTTTTAGTTTGGTTTCGATTTTTCCGTTCCATTTTTTGTGAGCTTCTAAGCCTCTTTCGTAAATTGTTTTCATATTTTATCCTCCGAATTGATTGTATCAAAATTGTTACATTATAAACAGTCATCCAAATAAAAAGAGCTGCAACATATCGTTACAGCTCACTAATCAAATAATTATTTTCTAGGATTTTTAATGGATGCTTGAGCAGCAGCTAAACGTGCAATTGGCACACGGTATGGTGAACAAGATACATAGTCTAGTCCAACTTCATATAAGAAATTAATTGTCGCTGGATCTCCTCCGTGTTCCCCACAGATTCCACATTTTAGATTTGGTTTAGTACCACGTCCTTTTTCAACCGCAATCTTCACTAATTCACCAACACCTTCTTCGTCAATACGTACGAATGGATCTTGTTCAAAGACACCTTTTTCGTAGTAATCACTTAAGAAGTTTGCTGCGTCATCACGTGAGAATCCAAAACCATATTGAGTTAAGTCATTGGTACCAAATGAGAAGAAGTCTGCAGAAACAGCAATCTTATCAGCAGTAACACATGCTCTTGGAATTTCAATCATTGTTCCGACTGTGTAATTCAATTCTTGTCCGCTTGCTGCAATTTCTTCTTTAGCAACACGATCAACTACTGCTTTTACATAGTCTAATTCATTTACTTTTCCAACAAGAGGAATCATGATTTCTGGGTTAACTTTGATGTTTAAACGTTTTTGAACTGCTAATGCAGCACGGATAACCGCTTTCGTTTGCATTTCCGCAATTTCTGGATAAGAAATCGAAAGACGAACACCACGGTGACCCATCATTGGGTTAAACTCATGTAAACTTGAAACAACTTCTTTAATTTCAGCTAATGTCATTGACATATCGTCTGCTAATTCTTGCATTTCATGTTCTTGAGTTGGTAAGAATTCATGTAATGGTGGATCTAGGTAACGAACTGTTACTGGTAGTTCTTTCATCACTTCATAAATTCCTTCGAAGTCTGATTGTTGAATAGGAAGTAATACATCTAGTGCTTTACGACGCCCTGCTTCATCACGAGAAAGAATCATTTCACGAACTGCCTTAATACGATCTGCTTCAAAGAACATATGTTCTGTACGAACAAGACCTATTCCTTCTGCTCCAAAGTCTAATGCTTGTTTAGCATCTTTTGGTGTATCCGCATTCGTACGAACTTTCATTTGACGGTATCCATCAGCCCACTTCATGAACGTTTCAAAATCACCAGAAATTGCAGCTTCTTCAGTAGCAATTTGACCATCATAAATCATACCTGTTGTACCATCTAATGAAATATAGTCTCCACGATCATATGCTTTACCACCGATAAATACTTTTCCATCTCTGAAAGCAACGTCTCCTGATCCAGAAACACAGCATGTTCCCATTCCACGAGCAACAACAGCAGCATGTGATGTCATACCACCACGAGCTGTAAGAATCCCTTGAGATACAGCCATTCCTTCAATATCTTCTGGGGAAGTTTCTAAACGAACAAGAATAACTTTGTGTCCAAGATCTGTAAATTCTTTTGCTTCTTTTGCTGTAAAGACAATTTGTCCAGTAGCAGCACCAGGTGATGCAGCTAGTCCAGTTCCAATGACATGTCCATCTTTAAGCGCTTGTTCATTGAAGTGTGGGTGTAATAAAGCATCTAATTGTTTAGGGTTAATTTGTAGGACAGCTTCTTTTTCAGTAATCAGTCCTTCACTCACTAAATCAACCGCAATCTTTAGTGCCGCGTTAGCAGTACGTTTCCCGCTACGTGTTTGAAGCATGAAGAGTCTATTGTTTTCAATTGTAAACTCCATATCTTGCATATCTTTGTAATGATGTTCTAATACATCACAAATTCTTTGGAATTCAGCATATGCTTCAGGCATAATTTCTGCTAATTGTTCCATTGGAAGTGGTGTACGAATACCAGCAACAACGTCTTCTCCTTGTGCATTCACTAAGAATTCACCAAAGAGTTTCTTTTCACCAGTAGCTGGGTTTCTTGTAAAGGCAACTCCTGTTGCACAGTCATCACCCATGTTTCCGAAAACCATTTCTTGAACGTTAACTGCTGTTCCCCATGAAGCAGGAATATCGTTGATTCGACGATAGTATACGGCACGGTCATTGTTCCATGATCTAAACACCGCTGTAATTGATGCAATTAATTGTTCAAAAGGATCAGTTGGGAATGATTCATGGTGTTGTTGAAGATAATATGCTTTAAAACGTTCTACCATTTCTTTATAATCTTCTGATGTAAATTGAGCATCATCTGTGATATTACGTTCATGTTTCATCTCATCGATAATTACTTCAAATTGGTGTTTTGGAATTTCCATAACAACATCCGCAAACATTTGAATAAAACGTCTATAGCTATCATAAGCAAAACGTTCATTGTTTGTCTTTTTCGCTAAAGCAACAACTACTTCATCATTTAAACCTAAGTTTAAAACTGTATCCATCATCCCTGGCATTGATGCACGTGCTCCTGAACGAACAGATACAAGAAGTGGATTGTCTAAATCCCCAAATTTTTTGCCTGTAATTCCTTCAAGTTTTTCAATATTTTGACGTACTTGTTCGACAACTTCATCACTAACTTGTTCATGATTGTCATAGTATAAATTACATGCTTCTGTTGAAACAGTAAATCCTTGAGGTACCGGTAATCCTAACTTTGTCATTTCTGCTAAGTTCGCACCTTTACCACCTAGAAGCTCTTTAAAAGATCCATCTGCTTCTGAAAATAAATAAACATACTTTCTACTCATAAGTTTCCTCCATTTTTTACTCACTCATTATACACAATTACCCTTACTTTTGAAAGGGATATCATGACGTTTTATAAAACCTTGACATTTACATGTAACCCTTTACTTACAATAAATAATGTTGCACACATTCTCTAGTATAAAGCTTACTTTCTACCGAATAAAGATAAGCTTTAACTCTATTTGTACTATTGATAAATATTTCGTAAATTCAGACATAATAAAAAATGGTTCCATGTTTTCGATGGAACCACCTCTATTAGTCAGCTAATTTCTTCAATGCTTCTAAAACAACTACTAATTGGTGTTGATAATTTCCCAACTTTTCTCTCTCGGCTTCAACTTTATCAGCTGCTGCTTTATTAATAAAATTTGGATTAGACAACATCCCATTTGATCGTTTTATCTCAGCTTCTAACTGAGATTTTTGCTTGTTAAGCTTTAACAATTCTTGTTCTTTATCAATTAACTCAGATTTTAATAGTTCTAATTGACCACTCTTCAGAGGCACAACTAAAGTTTCTGAATCAAGTAAATCTACTAGTTCAAGTTTTACCATCTTCCTTAACATTGCTTTCATGGACGCATCCAACATATTGATTTCATTGTTTGTACTTATGTACAATCCTGTTAATTCAAGAGAAGGTTTCAAATTGTAATCAACACGAGTTTTACGAACTTCTTCAATGATTTCTATCAAATTTTCTACTTGAGAATTCTTTGAAGCATCAAGGTGTTGTACTTGTGTTGGCCACTGTTCTAAATTGATTGATTCTTTGTTGTATGGTAAGGATAAATAAATTTCTTCACTTACAAACGGCATAAAAGGATGAATCATTTTGACTATCGCCATCAGTACTGTTAACAACGTTGAATAAGTAGCTATCAAGATTTCTTGATTGTTACTTTGTAATTGAGATTTCGATAACTCAATGTACCAGTTACAAAAATCATCCCAAATAAAGTTTTGAACAACAGACCCTACTTGAGCAAACTCATAAATACTCATCAGTCTCTCTACTTCTAAGAGTGTGACGTTTAACCTAGTTAATATCCAATTATCTATCTCAGATAAGTTACTATAGTCTACATCATCTAGAGTAAATGTTTCTGGTAGATACATCAGAACAAACCGAGAAGAGTTGTAAATCTTGTTTATGAAGTTCCAAGCTGCTTCAACTTTTGTTGGAGAGTATCTTAAATCTTGACCAGGTGTTGAGTTGGTTACCAAGAAGAAACGTAACGCATCAACTCCATACTCTTGAATAACATCCATCGGATCAACACCGTTCCCATAGGATTTACTCATTTTTCGTCCATCTTCTGCTCGAATTAACCCATGGATTAGAACATCTTTGAATGGATTTTGGTCAGTAAACTTTCTTCCCTGAAAAGCCATCCGAACAACCCAAAATAAGATAATATCGTATCCTGTTACCATTACATCGGTTGGATAATACCGGCTGAAGTCACCAGCCAAATCATCTGGCCATCCGAGGGTACTAAATGGCCAGAGCGCACTACTAAACCATGTATCTAAGACATCTTCATCTTGGTTGTAGTTTTCAATGTCTTCTGGTGGTGTAAGTCCAACATAGACTTCCCCTGTTTCTTTATGATACCAAGCAGGAATGCGATGACCCCACCACAATTGTCTAGAAATCGTCCAATCTTCAATATTTTCTAACCATCCAGTAAAGACTTTTTCAAAACGTTCTGGATAAAAATTGATCTTCTCATCACTATTTTGATACTTCAAGACTTCATCTGCTAAAGGTTTCATGGAAACAAACCATTGTTCAGACAAATAAGGTTCAACGATAACATCGGTTCTTTCAGAATGTCCTACTTCATGGATATGAGGTTTGATTTCTACTAAATTACCTTCTGACTGAATTCTTTCGACTAGTAATTTTCGACATTCAAAACGATCAAGTCTATTATATTCACCAGCTAAATCATTCATTGTTCCATCAGGATTCATACAGATTGGCATTTCTAAACCATATTTTTGACCAATCACAAAATCATTAGGATCATGAGC
>CAZWPP010000051.1:0-7779 GCA_964635335.1 uncultured Erysipelothrix sp.
TTGGCATTTCTAAACCATATTTTTGACCAATCACAAAATCATTAGGATCATGAGCTGGTGTACATTTCATAACCCCTGTACCAAACTCGATGTCGATATAATCATCAGTAATGATTGGTAAAGGTTTATGATTAGCTGGATTAATTGCTGTCAATCCCACATATTCTTTATATCGTTCATCGTCAGGATGAACAACAATACAAACATCTCCAAACATAGTTTCTGGACGCGTAGTCGCAACTTCTAGAACTTTGTCACTACCTTCAATTTGATATTTAAAGGTATAAAAGTTTCCTTCAATTTCTTTGTGAAACACTTCAATGTTACTAAGGGCTGTTTGGGCTTGAGGATCCCAATTAATAATACGCTTTCCTCTGAAGATTAATCCTTGTTCATACAGTTTAACAAATACTTCATTGACAGCATGATTAAGACCTTCATCCAACGTAAAACGTTCTCTTGAATAATCTAAAGAGAGTCCTAATTTCTTCCACTGTTCGTGAATAGTGGTTGCATATTCATCTTTCCATGACCAAGCATGTTCTAAAAACTTTTCTCGACCTATGTCATAACGAGATATCCCCATCTCTTTAAGTCTTGCGTCGACTTTCGCTTGTGTCGCAATACCTGCATGATCCATTCCTGGTAGGTACAAAACATCGTTACCTAACAGACGTTGGTAGCGTGCTAAAATGTCTTGCAATGTATTGTCCCACGCATGACCTAAATGAAGTTTACCTGTGACATTTGGTGGTGGAATTACTATTGTATAGGGAGTTTTTGTTTTATCTCCAGCAGTGAAATATCCTTTTTTGAGCCAACCATCATAATATTTTGATTCTATGGACTGATGATTGTATTTTGAGTCGAGTGCCATCTTTCTTACCTCCTAAATATAAAAAAAAGACTTCCAATAAGGACGTCTTAGCGTGGTACCACCTTAATTCGTTATTCTATGGAATAACCTCGTGGTGTTAACGCCACCCTACGATGATTCTTACTTGTTTCAGAACCATTTCAACTCTACGACCTTCACAACCATTTACAATCATTTTCACCAACCATGATCTCTCTTTAGACAAAGGGATTGTTACTCCTTAGAGTTATTGAATAGAAGCATTATAACAAAAGAAAAGATTGACTTCAAGTCTAAAGCCAACCTTCTATTTGATAGGATATTTCATCAAATCCTTTAGTATCTCCTGTATCAAAACTGAAGACAGGAACTTTGGTGATGTTCTGAATTTTGTTTCGAACAGCCAATACTTTTGAATACGATACTTTGTTCTTTTTACTTAAAGCAATGCAAACACCTAGTTGGTTTTGTTTCGCTAAATCCAACATCATCAAGTCATCTTCACTAAAGTCTCGTCGAACGTCGATGACAATAACCATTGCTTTGAGTTGTGGACGTTCTGAGAAATAGCTTTCCATCAGATCACCATATTTTACTTGTTCTTCAGCACTTCGTTTAGCATACCCATACCCAGGGACATCAACTAGCATTAATTGGTCATTGATTTGGTAAAAGTTAACAAGTCGTGTTTTTCCTGGTGTTTTACCAACATAAGCTAAATTCTTATGATTGGTTAAACCATTGATTAATGTTGATTTTCCTACATTACTCTTTCCAACAAAGACCACTTCAGTTAAAGTGGTCAGTGGAAATTGTTTTGGACTAGCGCAGGAAATTACTAACTGTGGGTTATTTGCTTTGAGCATTTTTTTCTAACGCTACCTTTAAGACATCCTCAATCCGTTTGACAGAAATAAATTCTATATCTGCGCGAACTTCTTTTGGTACATCATCAAGGTCCTTCTCGTTTTGTTTTGGAATAAGTACTGTTTGAATCCCTACTCGGTGAGCAGCTAATGATTTCTCTTTTAGACCACCAATTGGTAGAACATTTCCGCGTAGTGTGACTTCACCTGTCATTGCTAAATTAGCATTGACTTTACGATTTGTTAAAGCAGAAACGATGGCTGTAGTAAGGGTAACTCCAGCACTTGGTCCATCTTTAGGAACAGCGCCTTCTGGTACGTGAATATGAATGTCATGATTTTCATAGAACTTTGGATCGATGTTGTTCTCTTTTGCGTGACTCTTTACATAACCTAAAGCAATCTCTGCAGATTCTTTCATCACATCCCCTAAACGTCCAGTTAAAATTAAGCGACCTTTTCCTTCAAAGGTAGTTACTTCAATTGGTAAGACATCGCCTCCAAATTGAGTGTAAGCCAAACCAGTAACTAGACCTACTTGGTTTTCTGTTTCTTTCTTACCATATTCAAAACGTTCTTTCCCTAACATTTCGTTGACACGTTTCTTAGTAATGGTCATCGATTTTTTGTTAGTAGTCAAGAGCTCTAAAATCGCTTTTCGAGCCAGAGTTGCTATTGTTCTTTCAAGTTGCCGAACCCCTGCTTCTCGGGTGTAGTGACGAATAATATAGAGTAGAACATCATCAGCAATTTTGAATTGAGATGTAGTCAACCCATTTTCATGGAGTTGTTTGTCGACCAAGTGACGTTTCGCAATTTGAACCTTTTCTTGTTCAGTGTAACTTGATAAATCAATAATTTCCAAACGATCACGTAACGCTGCAGGAATATCTTCTAAATAGTTTGCTGTCGCAATAAACATAACTTTGCTTAAATCATATGGTTCTTCTAAGTAGTGATCAGAGAACATGTTGTTTTGTTCAGGATCTAGGACCTCTAACATTGCGGATGCTGGATCCCCTTTGTAATCAGAAGCCATCTTATCTAGTTCATCAATTAAAAAGACAGGGTTAATTACTCCTGCTTTCTTCATTCCTTGAATGAACCGACCAGGAAGTGCTCCTAAATAAGTACGACGGTGTCCTCTAATTTCTGCTTCATCACGAACTCCACCTAAAGAGGCTTTCACGAATTTACGATCTAGAGCTCTGGCAATACTTTTTGCTAAACTGGTTTTACCAACTCCTGGAGGACCTACTAAGCAGAGAATAGGAGCTTTTAGAGAATTCGTTTGTTGTTTAACAGCTAAGTATTCCATAATTCTATCTTTGACTTTTTCAAGTCCAAAATGATCTGCATCTAACACACGGCGAACATCAATTAAATCAGAATTGTCTTTTGATTCTTGATACCAAGGTGTTTTTAACAACCAGTCAAGATAAGTCCGGATAACTCCACTTTCACCTGCTGCTTGTGGTAACATTTCGTATCGTTTTAGTTCATCAAGTGCTTTTTCTTTAATGTTTTCTGGGTATGGATTGTTTTCAATCAAACTGCGTAAATCTTCAACATCATCCCCTGTGTTTGAAACATCCCCAAGTTCTTCTTTGATTGCTCTTAGTTTTTCACGAAGGTAGAACTCACGTTGATTTTCTTCAACGCGTTCTTTAACTTTCTCATTAATATCACTTTCGATACTTGATAATTGTCGTTCAGTGTTAAGTTCTTCAATCACCATCATCATTCGTTCGTTGACATTAAGCTCTTCTAAGATTGCTTGTTTCTTTTGAAAAGGAAGCGGGAAAAATTGAGCAAATTGATCTGCGAGCTGTGGTGCTGCGATTCCTTTTGCGAGTTGGGTAATAACTTCAGATGGGAAATTAGCGGTTTGGTTAGCAATGGATTCAAGTTCACGGGTAATACGGCGAACTAGTGCCATTTCTTCCATAGGGTCTCCTTGAACATCAATCAGTGGAATGATTTTTCCAAATAACATCTTAGAGTCATTGGTTAAATCAATTAGTTGAGCGCGTTCAAGACCACTAAAGGTAACTCGCATAAAACCATCTTTTTTACGGACACGTTTAATTTGTGCAAGTGTTCCTACTGTATATAAATCAGCTTCAGAAGGGTCATCGTTCATGATGTCTTTTTGACTGACTAACCAGACATGACCATTGTAAAAACTTTGAGATTCATCAATGGCATTCATGCTTTTTGGTCGACCTACTTCGATCATGATGTCTTGTTTTGGAAAAACAATGACGCCACGCGTAGCAACCACTGGTACATTTATTTCTAATTTTTTACTCATAACAATCTCCTTCTATAGGTTTTTGTCAAAGATTACTTGTTTTGTTCTAACAAAGATTCTCTTGCTTTCTTTAAACGAACATCATAAGCAATGTCTTCAGGAGATGCCATTTGTTTAATTTGGTCAATCTCAAGTCCGTACATTTCACTAATAGTTTGATATTCTTTTTCAACATCTTCTGCAGATGCTTCAAGGTTTTCTTGTTTAGCAACTTGGTCGAGTACTAAGCGTAGTTTGACTCGTTTTGTTGCATCTGGAGTAATCTGAGCAAAAACATCTTCATCACTTTGTTGCAGTAATTGTTTGTATAAGTCATAGTTGAGTCCTTGTTGACTTAGACGTTGTTTAAACTCTTCTAACATTTGGTTTGATTCACTATCAATCAATACTTGTGGGATGTCAACTGTTGCGCCTTCAACAACCGCATCAAGTAATAAGTTTTCTGATTCATTTAAGTTTTCTGCTTTTTTAGTTTCAGTTAAACGAGCTTTAATCGTAGCTTTTAGTTCATCCAACGTAGTAACATTTTCTTCATTGACTAATTTTGCGAAATCATCATTAAGTTCTGGTAATACTTTCGTACGGATTTCATGAACTGTTGTTTTGAAGACAACATCTGCTCCTTTTAACTCTTCAGCAGGATAATCTTCTGGGAAAGTTAAATTAAGATCTTTCGATTCACCAGACTTAACACCAATAAGTTGTTCTTCGAAACCTGGGATAAATGAACCTGAACCAATTTCTAGTTCAGCATTTTCTTGTGAACCACCTTCAAATGCTTCTTTACCTTTGAATCCTGCGTAGTCTAAAACGATTTTATCTCCGTCTTCTACAGCTCCATCTTCTTTAAGTTCCCATTCAAGGAAATCTTTTTGAAGTTTTTCCAATTCTTCATCAATTTCTTTCGCACTAACACGAACTTGTTTTGGTTTAAATGATAAAGTCTTATAATCAGATGCTAATGTAACTTCTGGAGATACTGTGATATTGAAATCAACAACTAGCTCACTAGCTGTTAGTGATTGAATAGCGACTTCTGGTTGAGCAATTGGTACAACGTTTTGTTGTTCCAAAGCAAAGCTATACATTTCTTGTAATGCTTCATTTACAGCTTCCATTAAGATACTTTGTTCAGAAACTGCTTTCTTAATCATAGCTTCTGGAGCTTTTCCTTTTCTAAAGCCAGGAACTTCTACATCCTTAGCAAGTTTCTTAAATGCTCTTTTTTGTGCATCTTTCCATGCGTCTTCGTTGATGGTGACATTTAATGTCCCTGTTGAATTTTCTTTTTTAGTCCACGTAGATAACATATTTTCCTCCTAGGTTTCTTTCCTATTATACCACACCTTTTAGCACTGTCAACGATTGAGTGCTAAATATCCATCACTAATTCTACTAAGCAATGTTCAGCGATGTCGTTTCTAACTGCGTAATCATACCATTCTTGACTTCTATTTGACAACAAAAAGCCCTTTTTAATTAGTGAATATGCTAAAGGTAAGCCTTCTTCCTCACTATAACTCAGTGGTAAATAACTTAAGGCCTCTTGAATCAAAAGCTCTTGACACAAGTTTTCAAATTGTGGTTCTTTAAATAGCTCTTCTTGAAAGTACCGGCTTGCGATTTGATAGCCATCACTTTCATTTGGTGCTTCAACATAGACTGGATAAAACGAGAAAGTTAAGCCAGGTTTCTGTAAGGTAAACTCATGATCAATATACTGTTGGGTTAGTTGAAGAATAACTAATCCTACCAATACAGGATTACTTAAACGGTTAAGAACATCTTGACATTCCTCTATGTAATTTCTTAAATTTAAATCTGACATCATCACGATGCTGTTCATAGCACTGAAATCATCTAAAAACAGTCCTTTAGCAATGTCTTCAAAGTCTAGTTGGCGTTTAGGTTGTTTTTGTTTTAGTGTTTGTTGACAAAGAATTTCATAAGCCTCTAATTTTAAAAGCACTTCTTTTGGAACATATGGCATGTTAAGTTCTTCTTGGATCATCGCAAGGGCTTGTTGATGTTCTTTGTTAGTTATTAAGGTTTCAATTTGTGAAATTAGTTCATCGTAATAATTCATCATTTTCTCTTTCTATCGACACTCAGTAAGATGAGTGCAGCAATCATAAATAGTATAGCACTAACCAAGAAAGGTCCTTTAGGGTTTATACCATAAAACAAACTTGATAGTAATGCTCCAACAATCATCCCTAACGATTTGGTAGCATTGTAGATCCCCATCACTTGATTGGATTTGTTTATATCTTTTTGTGATGAACTCACTAATTGTTGATCAAGTGGTTGTAAGATAGCGACAATGGATGAGAAGAGCAGCGCAAAAACAAGAAAGAGCATCATATTTTCAGTGATTACTGCCATCATTGCACTACTAGCTGAGATAGTAGCTAAGATTCCCATTGATAAAGTTAAGCGACCTTTCTGTATCAATTTGAAAGTAATGAACACATTGGACAATAAAGTAACAAGTCCAATGATTACTTTTAGATACCCATTGTACGATGGAGGAAAATCAAAGATGTCTTTAATATAGTAATTAAAGCTTTGATCAAACGCTACATTACCACTACTTGTTAAGAAAATCGCAATTAATAACAGTATTAAGACTGGATTAAACAATCCTTTTGATTGTTTCAACAACGTAACCATAGAGTCTTTAGATTGATAAATTGACTCACTCATTGGGTGTCTACTAGTGTAGACGTAGAACAATATTGTGACCACGAGCATCATCGCAATTTGGGACATGAAGGTAAATCTTACGGAATAATTCCCGAGTTGGCCCCCTATTAAGTAGCCAATCGTTGCCGCAACTATGTTGGAAATGGAGTATAGCGTTAGGTTTTTTGCTCGTTGAGTCGCCTCACTTTGATTGATGATATAGGCCATTCCTCCTACTTGAAACCCTGAGACAAAAATCCCCGCAAACAAACGCGCTAGTACAATCTGAAGTGTTGTGGTGCTGTTCATAAAAAATAATTGACCCAAAGTATATCCAACGAGTGAAACAAGATAGATGTTCTTGATTTTATATTTGTTAACCCAATTCCCCCAAAAGAATGAAAAAACAAAATTTGTAAACCCCATTGCAGCAAAAGCTAAACCAAAGACAGCATTGCCAATATTCAATGAATGAATAAAAGTAGGTGTTACAGGATGCACCATATTGTTAATGACCGCATGAAGGGTATTAATGATTAAGAAGATTGATACAACACTTTTTTTATTATTCATAGACCATCCTCACTAAGAAAGCCCATTGTAAATGGGCTTAAACTATGGATATTCTACTTCTATCAATAACTAAAGTCAAACAAAGGACAACTACGCTTTTCTTCGCTTACCAAGAATAATAAGCCCACCACTCATGAAGAAGAAACCTAAGAGTTGAACTATTAAACTATGATCTCCTGTAGAAGGAAGCTCTTCTGGTATACGGGTATTTTCTATGACAAGTTCAATTGGTTGAATCGAATTATCTACCTCAATCTCAATAACTTCTTCGTTCGATAAGTAACCATTTGCTGCTTTGGTTTCTCTTAGTTCGTAATGTCCTTCAATAACCAAGAAAGAGACTCTACCACTACTATCTGTCACTTGACGATCAATCTCATTCTCGTTGTGAATTAATTCAAATTCAACTCCCTTAATTGGTTCCTTCGTTTCACTATCAATCTTTTGAATAATGAGCTCATTAATCACTACTGTTTGATCTTTAT
>CAZWPP010000052.1:0-7771 GCA_964635335.1 uncultured Erysipelothrix sp.
TGAGTAATTTTAATAAAAAAGTAGAACATTCATATACTTCAGAAGATATTCAAGTTCTTGAAGGACTTGAAGCAGTCAGAAAAAGACCAGGAATGTACATTGGTACAACAGCATCTAGAGGGCTACACCATCTTGTCTGGGAAATTGTCGATAACGCAGTTGATGAAGCATTAGCAGGCTATGCTGACACAATCACAGTAACATTAGAAAACGATGATGTTGTTACTGTTCTTGATAATGGACGGGGTATTCCCGTTGAAATCCATTCAAAAACTGGACGCTCTGCTGTAGAAACCATTTATACAAAATTACATGCGGGTGGTAAATTCGGTGGAGGAGCCTATAAAGTATCTGGAGGACTTCACGGTGTTGGAGCCTCTGTTGTGAATGCTTTAAGTGAGTGGCTTGAAGTTCATGTATACAAAGATGGACAAGAATACGTTCAACGTTTTGTTGAGGGTGGTAAAGTCAATGAACCGTTACAAAAGTTAGGTGAAACTAGTATTTCAGGTACTTTTGTGCGATTTAAACCAGATTCACTCATCTTTACTGAGACTACAAAATTTGATTATGAAGTCATTCGTGATCGACTCCGTCAAATTGCGTTCTTAAATAAAGGGATTCGAATTCTTTTAACAGACAATCGTGATGGTTTTGAACAACAAAGTGACACCTATCATTACGAAGGTGGAATTAAAGAATATGTTCAATACATGAACCGCAACAAACAACCAATTCATGATGAAATCTTGTATGTTGAAGGAATTGAAGACAATATTAGTGTCGAAGTTTCACTTCAATACAACGATAGCTATACAACAAATTTGTACTCATTTGCGAATAATATCAATACCCATGAAGGTGGTTCTCATGAAGAAGGATTTCGTCTAGCACTTAATCGAGAAATTAATAACTATGCACGTAATAATAACTTCTTAAAGAAAGATGATGAAAACTTTCAAGGGGAAGATGTTCGAGAAGGATTGACTGCAATTGTTTCAATTAAACATCCTGATCCACAATATGAAGGACAAACTAAGACAAAACTTGGAAATAGTGAAGTAAGAAAAATAGTTTCTACTATTTTTGGTGATGGGTTACAACGATTCTTAATGGAAAATCCAGTAGATGCGAAAGTAATCATGGAAAAATCACAGATTGCTTCTAAAGCGCGTGTAGCAGCAAAGAAAGCACGTGAATTAACACGACGCAAGAGTGCCTTAGAAATAAGTTCACTTCCAGGAAAACTTGCGGATTGTAGCTCTAAGGACGCTTCAGAGTGTGAAATCTATTTAGTAGAAGGGAACTCTGCTGGTGGTAGCGCAAAAGGAGGACGTGATTCACGTTTCCAAGCAATTTTGCCACTCAGAGGAAAAGTATTAAACGTTGAAAAAGCTCGTCTACATAAAATCTTTGATAACAATGAAATTCGATCAATGTTAACAGCTTTTGGTTGTGGTATTGGTGATGAGTTAGATTTAGAAAAACTTCGCTATCATAAAATCATTATTATGACTGATGCCGATGTCGATGGAGCTCACATTCGGACACTGCTTCTTACCTTCTTGTTTAGATTCTTACAACCAGTCATCGAAGGAGGCTATGTGTATTTTGCTCAACCACCTCTTTATTTAGTATCCAAAGGAAGAAAACATGTCTATGTTTATTCAGATTCAGAGTTAGAAGTCGTTAAAAAAGAACTTGGAGAGAACATCAAGATTCAACGATATAAAGGATTAGGGGAAATGGATGCTGAACAACTATGGGATACAACCATGGATCCAGCAAAACGGACATTAATCCAAGTAACTATCAACGATGCAATTGATGCAGATCATGTCTTCGATATGTTGATGGGTGAAGAAGTAGAACCACGGCGTGACTTTATTCAAGAGAACGCACAATACGTTAAAAATTTAGATATTTAGGAGGTGTCACATGGTGGATAAAGAGAACAATGATATCATTGATGAAATTGAAGACGAAGTTGTCGAAGAATTTCATGAACATGACAAAATAGAACTACGTGACATCGCAACAGAAATGAAAGAATCTTTCTTAGATTATTCAATGTCTGTAATAGTCTCACGTGCCCTTCCTGATGTCAGAGATGGGATGAAACCTGTTCACCGTCGTATTTTATTCGCAATGAATAATTTAGGTCTATACAGCGACAAACCAACCCGTAAATCTGCTCAAATTGTAGGGGAAGTAATGGGGAAACTTCACCCTCATGGAGACTCTGCAATTTATTCATCGTTAGTTAGAATGGCTCAAGATTTTTCGTATCGCTATCCTTTGATTACTGGTCAAGGGAACTTTGGTTCCTTAGATGGTGATGGAGCTGCAGCGATGCGGTATACAGAAGCCAAGATGTCTAAGATTACGATGGAGATTCTTAGAGACATTAATAAAAACACTGTTGATTTTGTAGATAATTACGATGCTTCATTAAAAGAACCATCGGTTTTACCATCTCGAATTCCTCAGTTATTGTTGAATGGTTCAATGGGAATTGCGGTAGGGATGGCAACAAACATTCCACCACATAACTTAAGAGAAACAGTCAATGCGACAATTGCTGTGATTGAAGATCCAGAAATTAGTGTTCAAGAATTAATGATGGAACACATCAAAGGACCTGATTTTCCTACAGGGGGCTATATTTTAGGGCGTTCTGGAATTAAGAGCGCGTATAAAACAGGTCGTGGTAGTATTATTATGCGTTCTAAAGTTAGAATTGAAGATATTAAGAACTCTAGTAAACAACAAATTGTTGTGTATGAAATTCCTTATGGCGTTAATAAAGCGAACATGGTCGAACGGATTGCTCAACTTGTCAGAGACAAAGTCATTGACGGCATTACTGATTTAAGAGATGAATCAAATCGTGATGGAATTCGAGTGGTTATGGAACTTCGTAGAGATGTTCAAGCAGAGGTTCTATTGAATCAACTGTACCGTTCTACTCAGCTTCAAACAAATTTTGGAGCTAACATGATTGCTTTAGTCAAAGGACAACCAAAATTATTAAATATCAAAGAGTTTTTACAATATTATATCGAACATCAAATCGAAGTCGTTGTTCGTAAAACACAATATGAGCTAGATCGAGCAAGCGAAAGAGCCCATTTACTACAAGGATTTGTTATTGCGTTAGACAATATTGATGAAATTATTAGTATTATTCGTTCATCAATGAGTGATGATGATGCGATTGAAAAGATGTCATCACGCTTTGGACTTTCTGAAGAACAAGGAAAAGCAATCCTATCGATGCAACTACGTCGTTTGACAGGTTTAGAACGAAAGAAAATCGATGAAGAGTTAGCTCAATTACTTCTTACAATTACTGATTTAAAAGATATTCTAGCAAATCATTCAAGGGTATTAGAAATCATTAAGACGGATTTAAGAGATATTGCTGAACGCTATGGAGATGATCGTCGTACAGAAATCCTTGAAGGAGGATTTGATGTTGATGATGAAGATCTCATCGAAAAAGAGGATGTCGTTGTGACATTTACAACGAATGGTTACATTAAACAAACAAGTATTGATGAATACCATACTCAAAATCGTGGTGGTAAAGGTGTTAAAGCAATGAGTGTTCGAGATAATGAATCAATCGATCATTTATTAACGATGAATACCCATGACTATATCTTGTTCTTCACTAACTTCGGTAAAGTCTATCGTATCAAAGGATACAATATCCCTGCAGGTTCTAGAACCGCAAAAGGAATTCCTATCATTAACTTAATTGATTTAGATAAAGATGAACATGTTAAAGCAATTCTTTCTTCTTCTGTTGATTCAGAGAACAAATATGGTTTATTTGTAACTAAGAAGGGACTATTTAAACGAACTCCACTCACTGAAATGGAACGGATTAATAAGAACGGAAAACGTGTCATTACCTTAAAAGACGATGATGAATTAGTGACTGCACTCGCTAGTGATGGTCAAAGTGATATCCTGATTGCGAACAGTAATGGAAAAGCTGTAAGATTTGAGGAAGCTCTTGTCAGACCTTCTGGTAGAACTGCACAAGGAGTTAAGGGAATTACAGTGGATGATGGTCATGTCATTGGCATGACAACAAGTCTTCATGGAAATCTAGTGTTCTCTGTTACAGAAAATGGCTATGGAAAATTATCAGATATCAACGATTACCGACTCACAAAACGAGGAGGCAAAGGGGTCATTACAGTTAAAATCACTGAAAAGAATGGTGAATTAGTAGCCTTCAAATCAGTAACTGGTTATGAAGAATGTATGATAGTCTCTGATGAAGGAGTCATTATTCGTTTTTCACTTGAAAGTGTTGCTAGGGTTGGACGTAATTCAATCGGAGTTAAGTTAATTAATGTTGAGAATGCGAAAGTAAGTAGCTTAGCAATCTTTAATCCTAAAGTAGACATAACAACTGAAGAATAGAAATCGTTATTGTTAACAAAATAAAGACATTGAATCTTGGATAGTTATACTATTCAATGACTCAATGTCTTTTATTTTGTTTGATTATCGATATTCAATTTTTATTAGTGACTCATATGATAATAAACTGCACCAAGTAAACCAGCATTATTCTTTAATTGTGCCGATTCAATCGAGAGTACTTCTCTAAAGCGTGGCATTGTAAGTTCAAGGACTCTTTTTCGGATGGGTGCAATCAACAATTCTTCTTGTGAACTGACACCTCCACCAATTAAGATGAGTTCTGGATTAAAAATATGAGTCAGCGAAACAATCCCAATTGAAATAGCTTCAATCCATTCTTGTAAACACTGTTGAACTGCAGGATACTATTTTTAAAGTAGTTACTGATTGTATTTTCAAATTGAGCTATCATTGGATAGATAAACAAAAAGATGAGCATTAATAGCAACAGAAGAAATACATTAATCCACTGGTAAATATCAAAGAATCGTTGTCCGCTTTTCCCAAATAGGAAAATATTGAAGAGCATCATTGATCCAAAGAAGAGTAGTATTAATGTTATTAGAGTTGCTTGTTTAAAATTAGAACGATAGGATTTAAAGAAGTCTTTTATCACATCGACTTCTTTTTGTTTTGCCCATTGAAGTGTTACAGAATACAGAGCAGAGATACTAGCACCTAGTGTGATGATTCCTAAAGAGCCGACTATGAAACACCCATTTAATATCATGAGATCGGTTAGGCGCATTAATAATCGATACAACGGTGAATCATGACGAAATAGTGAACTCATCTTACCCTTTCACTGCTCCAATGGTAATTCCTTGGGTAAATGATTTTTGGAAAGCTATAAAAATAACAATAATTGGTAATGCTGCTAAGGCTGCTCCAGCCATTAAGACTCCATAATCAGTCGCAAATTCACCTTGTAATGTTGCTATTCCTAATTGTAACGTTAAGTTTTTTCTCTCATTGAGCATGATTAATTGTAAGAAATAATCATTCCATGCTGAGATAAAGGTAAAGATAGCGAGTGCACCAATTCCAGGTTTAACGATTGGTACGACGATGCTTAAAAACGTTTTAAATTCGTTACTTCCGTCAATTTTTGCTGCTTCTAAGAGTTCTGAATGAACTGTTTCACTGAATTGTTTCATTAAAAAGATTCCAAATGGCCATCCTACTCCAGGTAATATGACTGCCCAAGGGGTATTATGGAATCCCATAAAACTTGTTTGTTTAACTAGTGGGACTAAGACAACTTGTTTTGGTAGTGCCATCGCAAAGACAAAAATTGAGAATAAAAGGGTTGCTCCTAAGAACTTCTTTTTTGCTAAAACATATCCAGCCATGGTTGATACAACACATACTAAGATCATTGTTATTGTAGAAATGAAAACTGAATTGAATAACCAGTTCATCGTTGGTTGTTTAAAAAGTTTTGTCCAACTTGCCATGGTTGGAGCAGTTGGAAACCATTGTGGTGGTAACATGAGTGAATCGGGTCTTGTTATAAATGCTCCAGTGATTATCCAGTAAAATGGAAAAACAAAGACGATCGCAACCAAAAGTAATAAAATCATTGACGAGACACTGAAGAGTGTTGGTTTTTGTTTCTTGTTCATCGTGGTTACTCCTTTGTTTGAAATAGCTTAAATTGGATAATACTGAAGATTCCGATAAAGACTGCTAGAACAACACCCATGGCATTTGCGTATCCGAAGTTATGAAGTTTAAAGGCTGTTTCATAGACTAGATACATGATCGTTGAAGTGTTGTAGTTTGGTCCACCAGAAGTCAGTAGTTGGATTAAAGAGAAACATTGAAAAGTGTTGATTGTGGTAATGACGACAACATATAGAGTGGTTGGAAGAATTCCAGGCCATTTGATATGTCGAAAGACTTGCCAATTGTTAGCTCCATCGACTTGTGCTGCTTCTATTTGAGAAGGATCTAGGTTCCTTAATGCAGCTATATAAAGAATAATCGGTTGGCCTACAGAAGTAGTAATCAAAATGATAATAATTGCCCAGAGTGCGAAGTTTGCATCTCCTAACCATTGTATATTGACTTCTGTTCCTTGAATTATTGATAAGACATAGTTAAGTACTCCGTTGTACGGATCAAACATCCATTTCCAAACAACGACTACGGCAACTGTACCTGTAACAACAGGTAAATAGAAAATAGTTCTAAACAAACTTCGAATGAATGCATTCTTATTGTATAGAACAACAGCTGCAAATAGACTAAATAAAACAATGATTGGTACTGCAATAACAACTAAATAGATGGTGTTTTTTAAAGATTTTAGAAATATCTCATCTCCAAATAATCTGGTATAGTTGTCGATACCATTAAAGGCAAACGATGTTTTAGTATAGTCAAATAAACTTGTGAAAACACCAATTGCGACTGGAAGAATAACAAATCCTAAGAAAAAGAATAAGGCTGGTGCCAAAAAGATATAAGCTGTTAGTGTCTGTCTTGTTTTGGGTGATTTGGAATCAAACCATGTTTTGATTGATGGTTTTGTTTGTGTGCTCATTGAATCCCCTTCCTTCAAAATGAAATGAAAACGGGGCAACGCAAGATTGCCCCGCTAAGTTCTTTAACGTTGTATGACTATTTGTTTAATTCTTTGTTTGCTTCTTTTGTGAAATATTTTGCAGCTTCTTCAGGTGTTTTTTCTCCAGTCAACATAGATTGAAGAGATCCCCACCAAAATGGACGCATTGCTGAGAAACCTTTTACTGTATTATAGTAAGGTCCATAGTATTGTGCAGATTCTGCATTGAATTGCATTTCAGCATTACCAGTGTATAGGTCACCGAAGCTCTTACGTACTGGGAAGCAGTTAGTTGCTAGAACGTTTTCTTTTCCAACAACAGCATCATCAGCTAAGAATTTAACGAATTCTTTAGCAGCTTTAGCTCTTGTTTCGTCTTTATTATCAAAAATAGCATATCCGTTTACTAGGTATTCTAATTGAGGTTTTCCTGATTCTGAAGGTAAGTTAACTGAGAAAGCTTCAATTTTAGCTTCAGCTAGTTGACCAGCACGAGCTTTAGAAAGGTTTGCTGACCATAGGTTAACTGCCCAGAATGTTGAGTTAACAGGAGTAGCGAAGTGATCAAGAACATCGTTAGCAACGCCAGCAGAGTTTCCTTCTAGCCATCCTTCTTTAACACCACGGTTGATGTATTCGAATGCTTTAATTCCAGCTTCAGAATCCATATCGTATGCAGAAAGGTCATCTTTCATAATTTTAGCACCAGTTAAGTTTGAGATAAATGCACGTGTTCCTTGGTCTCCACCTTGTCCACCA
>CAZWPP010000053.1:0-7733 GCA_964635335.1 uncultured Erysipelothrix sp.
CAACGTCAGAATGGATAGCTCTACACTATTTTCCAACGTTAGAATTTATAGACCCTAATTATTAAAGTTTACCCTTTATTAATATTGATGATGCTTTCTTCCCACACAGGATTCTTTTCAATCCCCAATAAATCCGTTACAGTTGCTGCAACATTCGCTAACCCAAAGTGTCCCTCTTTCATCTGTACACCCTCACGGTTATAGATGATAAACGGAACAGGATTTAAGGTATGCGATGTTTTAACAACTAATTTATCAGTTTCTTTTTTGCGTTTTTGATACATTTCATCCGCATTGCCATGATCGACAAGGATGACAAGGGTAGCCCCTACTTTATCAGCGGCTACTTTAATTCTCTTTAGTGCAATATCAACTGCTTCAACTGAAATAATAGCGGCTTCATAATCTCCTGTATGACCAACCATATCCCCATTTGAAAAATTACTTTGAATTAATTCACATGATTCACTCACTTCTTCTCTCTGATGTCCATTTCAGAAATGAACAAAATCATCACATTATCAGTGACTTTCATTAAAGGACACTTTTTATTCATCCAGTATTATTGTACTGACCATTGACTATTGCTTGTCTATTTGATTATAGAACAGACAATCGAACGTATACATTTACTATTGAAATTATAAAGTAACATGCAAGGTAAGCAAGCAACCAATAATGATAATTACCTTTTCTGAAACTGAAATCTGTCTTAAAGACAACGCCTGCTAATGGAAGAGCGATAGCTGTTAAGGGTATAGATATAAGTATTGGATAAATTAAATACTCTAAAACTTCTGTCATTTGAGTTAAATCCTCCTCTCTACTCAACCTTCTAAACTAAAAACCTACTTGAGACCACACAGAATAGTTGGGGAAAAATTTATTCAAATCACTAACAGTACCACACGCATGCCCTTCATTATTATATCTCAAAGCACTTGCCCAACCATTATAAAACCAAACATTAAAAATAGTTCCAATCCCCATACCTGTTGCGATAGCTTGTCCAATTGGTCCTAATTATGCAATAATTGCCGATGGAATACCAATTAAAGTAGTATCGTTTGCAACCTTTTCTAAATCATAAGCAAGTTGTATTGTATTTGATTTATTTCTGAAAAATCGAATATAGTTCCACCCAGATGTATTAAAATTAGCTCCACAGTAAGAAAGTGTTATGTTCTTATCAAGTTGTCCTAGTTCATAATTATAGTGTTCTAGTTCATAAAGGATTCTTTCAAGAAGTTCTTTGTTTGTGTACGATGTATTGTAAATGTTATTCATGTAATCAACATCAAAAGATAACACCAGTTTTTCTATTTTGAGTCTCTTTTCTACAACTGAATTATCAGACTCGTAATAAATCTCTGTAATCACTTGTTAAGTTCATCAAAATCTCTATTGTTAACAGCTGAAATCGGAACGATCATGAGTGTTGCAATCAACAATGTAAAGAACGAAATTGTTATTCTTTTTGCAATATTTTTCATGCTATCTTCCTGCTAGTTACATATTATCATAAATAATTAACAGTAACAACATATTAAGTTAACTTAAATTATATTCCATTACAAAAGTATGTGGAACTGATTAGAGCCATTGATTCATTAAGATAAGAAATTCAATTTATATTTACTAATCCATAATTTTGCTTCTTAATAATATAGAAAATAAATTATTTAAAACAACTATCCATAGACCTTTACATCAAAAAAAGAACTAATTCCAATAGAAATTAGTTCCTTACTGTTAATAATTATTAAAGTTTACCCTTTATTAATAGTGATGATGCTTTCTTCCCACACAGGATTCTTTTCAATCCCCAATAAATCCGTTACAGTCGCCGCAACATTGGCCAACCCAAAGTTTCCTTCTTTCATTTCTACTCCTTCACGGTTATAGATAATGAAAGGGACAGGATTTAAGGTATGTGCTGTTTTAACAACTAACTTATCAGTTTCTTTTTTACGTTTTTGATACATTTCATCGGCATTTCCATGATCGGCAAGGATGACAAGGGTAGCCCCTACTTTATCAGCTGCTACTTTAATTCTCTTTAGTGCAATATCAACTGCTTCAACCGAAATGATAGCTGCTTCATAGTCTCCAGTATGGCCGACCATGTCACCATTTGGGAAGTTAATACGAATAAAATCGTATTTCTTTGCGTAGAGTGCTTCAAGAACTTTGTCTGTAATTTCAGCGGACTTCATCCATGGACGTTGATCAAATGGTACATTATCTCCAGGAACTTCAATCCATTCTTCATAGACATCACTAACTTTTTCAGTACGGTTACCATTCCAGAAATAGGTTACGTGACCATATTTTTGTGTTTCCGAAATAGCTAGCATATTCATTTGATGTTTAACCAGTTCATCAGACAATGTTTCCGTAATGTGTGGAGGATTCACTAAATAGTTCACTGGAAGTTTTAAGTCCCCATCGTATTGAAGCATTCCAGCATAAAGGACCTCTGGTTTGCGGATACGATCAAAACGATCAAACTCATCACCCATTTCAAAAGCTTTAGTCATTTCAATCGCACGATCTCCTCTAAAGTTAAAGAAGATAACAGAGTCCCCATCAACAATTGGAGCAACGGCTTCACCATCTTTGGCGATAACCCATGCTGGTATGTATTGATCCGATAAATTATCAATTTCACTACGATAGGTAGAGATTGCTTCGTTTGCGCTAGTGAATTGACGACCTAAACCAAGGACATGTGTCTTCCAACCAAGTTCAACCATAGCCCAATCAGCATCGTAACGATCCATTGTTACGAGCATTCTTCCACCACCACTAGCAACCAGTGCATGGAAGTTATCATCGTTTTCTTCTGCCATGACTTTTTCAATTTGATCAATATAGATTAGGGCAGAGGTTGAATCCACATCTCGACCATCACTTAATGCATGAAGTGCTAAACGTTTTACACCTTCTTTTTTAGCTTGGCGAATCATCGCCTCAACATGATTGATGTGAGAGTGAACATTTCCATCTGACAAAAGACCAATTAAATGAAGGGTTTGTCCAGCAACATTAGCACGTTTAACTAGGTTTTTCCATGTTTCGGTTTCAAACATACTGCCATCCGCAATACTTTCATTAACAAGTTTTGCGCCTTGAGCATAGATTTGTCCAGATCCTAAAGCATTGTGTCCAACTTCTGAATTCCCCATATCATCATCACTTGGAAGCCCAACAGCTGTACCATGAGCTTTCAATTCTGTATAAGGACTTGTCTTCATAAATTCTCTTAAAGTAGGAAGATACGCATCTTTCACTGCATTTCCATCATTACCATCTGTAATCCCTACTCCATCCATTACAATTAATACTACTGGTTTCTTTTCCATAAATTCCTCCTGGGTATCACCTATCTATTTTACCATTCTACACTTGTGATTTCACTAGCAACACTTAAATAAACTTTCTTTATTCATTTTCTTTTTGACTAATACGAATTTCTTCAATAACTTCATAGACCGGATCATCAATTTTTCGAACAACTGTGCGGACATCAAGTACTTTAACTTTTAATATCCGATGACCAAAATGAATCTCAATAATATCATCAACACTTACCTCGGTACTTGCTTTAGCAACCCGTCCGTTGACGACAAGACGACCATTATCCCCTAATTCTTTAGCAACCTGGCGTCTCTTCAAAATTCTGGCGGTCTTTAAATATTTATCAATGCGCATATTCTTTCCTCACTTTACTAATCACTTCAACAAGTTCACTGAGATACCCTTTGTCCTTCTGAATACTCAGAATAATCTTGGATTGACGATAAGACAACTTTATATCTTTAGAGACATCCGACACCATTTTAAAGAACTGAGCCCCATCAACAGTTTCTGAAAATTGTTTAGAGAAATAGACATCGACTTTATCTTTAAGTTCACGATAATCATCCACTACTTGTTCCTGTAAGAACAGTTCCAACTGTTTCTTTTCTAATAATACTGTCAATGTTTTTGGGAAACTACCAAATCGGTCTCCAATCTCTTCAAAAAATAGGCTCAACTGTTCTAATGAATCAATCTTATCAATTTGTTGATACAAATCAATCTTGAGTCCATCATCTGCGACATAACCATCTGGAATATAGCCACCTAACTCAATATTAACACTCGGTTTTTCTTCACGCACAACCTTCTTGTTTTGTTTTTCCATAATCGCTTCATTAAGAAGCTCAATGTATAGATCAATACCCACCGTATCAATAAATCCGGACTGATTCCCACCAAGAATTTCTCCAGCTCCACGAATCGTTAAGTCTCGCATTGCAATTTTATAACCCGAACCCAACTGAGTAAACTCTTTGATCGCTTCCAACCGTTTTGTAGCAATCTCACTGAGTTGTTTCTGAGGATCAATCATCAGATAAGCATATGCCAAACGATCCGAACGTCCAACTCTTCCTTTTATTTGGTAGAGTTGAGCTAACCCAAATTTATCAGCCTGATCAATAATCATCGTGTTCGCATTAGGAATATCAATTCCTGTTTCGACGATGGTTGTACAAACAAGAATTTGAATGTCATTGTTTGTAAACTCAATCATAACTTGTTCAATCTCTTCACGAGACATTTTACCATGTGCTACTCCAACAGTTGATTGAGGAAACTTCTGTTGTATCCGATAAGCAACTGTATAAATATCACTCACTCGATTATAGAGATAAAAAACTTGTCCTTCTCTAGCAATTTCCCTTTCAATTAGGTCGATGATCAATTTTTCATTTCGCTCAATAACATGGGTAACTACTGGTAATCGATTAATCGGTGGTGTATTTAATTGAGATAACGAACGAATATTGATAAGAGACATTTGTAGAGTTCTTGGAATCGGTGTTGCTGACAACGACAAAACATCAATATTGGTTTTTAGTTCTTTAATCTTTTCTTTTTGAGCAACCCCAAAGCGTTGTTCCTCATCAATAATCAAGAAACCTAAGTCTTTGTATTTAACATCTTTGGATAAGACACGATGGGTCCCAATTAAGATATCGATTTGCCCACTTCGTACTTGTCTTAAAATTTCTTTTTGTTTATTTGGTTCAACAAAGCGATTCAACAATCCTATTTTCACTGGGTAATTCTTAAATCGTTCTTTAAAGGTTCGATAATGTTGTTGAGAAAGAACTGTCGTTGGACATAAGAAAACAACTTGTTTTTCATCAACAACTGCTTTAAATGCCCCTCGGATAGCGACTTCTGTTTTACCAAAACCAACATCTCCACACAGCAACCGATCCATCGGACGATTTGATTCCATATCTTGTTTCATTTCTTTAATTGCTGTTTTTTGATCTGGAGTTAAATCATAATCAAATTCCGCTTCAAAATCCTTAACAAGCTCATTATCTTTACTATACGCAAACCCTTGATCCATTTGACGTTGTTTATAAATGGCAATTAACTTATCTGCTATATCATTAACACTGTCTTTTATCTTTTCTTTTGTTTTATTCCATGTATTAGTACCAAGTTTATTTAAACGTATTGATATTCCTTCACTCGAAACAAACTTCCGAACTAACTTAAATTGTTCTAAGGGGACAAGTAAAACATCATCTCCTGCATACATGATTTTTAAGAAATCTTTCTCATAATCATTGATTTCTTTTGTCTCAAGTCCAACATACTTCCCAACACCATAATTACGATGAACAACATAATCTCCAATCTTCAACTCCGCAATTCCACTCAGGTTAATTGCGCTCTTGAATTGATGTTCATAGCGTCCTTTTTTGATTGTATGATTAAAAAGTTCTTTGCTGGAATAAACAAAAATATCATTATCAACAATAAAACCACTTTGAAGAGGCCAACAACTAACATTCAACCCATTAACAAGATGATCATTTACCATGGTATAGACCACATCTTCTTCAATCAAATCATCAAGCAGTTTCTCTAGTTCGTGCTCACTTACACACAGTAACACCTTTGACGTCATCGCATGCTTTAAAATTAAGGGTAAATGGTCTTTGAACTCAAGAGATGGATTTGGAATATCATGAATTGGGATTTGAATTTGTTCTTGTTCGCTTTGAAATTGACCAAAATATAAGATAGGTTTCTTAGTTATTTCTTTATACTCATTAAATAAATCATATGTTTCAATGTGTCTATTTTCAGATACTAATTCAGAGAGGTAGTCGACACTTTCTTCGATAAAGTGTTTTGATGCACGATAGACACTTTCTTTATTAGAAAAGATTATTTTTGAATCTTCAAAATAATCAAGAATACTGTTGTTTTTATAGCTTAAAGCAAAATAATGATAATACTTTGGATCTCTAATCCCTTCAAAGAATAGAGATAAATCAATTTCAATTTGTGACTGTATCTCTAAGGTGGTTTTACTAGAATACTTACTAACAACTTCACTTATCTTTGTTTTATCATCTTGAGTGACCAGTAAGTCACTAGCAACAGCAATGGTAATGTGATTAGTTGGGTGGGTTGATTTTTGGGTTTCAATATCAAAAAATCGGATACTATCAATTTCGTTATCAAAGAATTCAATCCGAAGAGGTTCTTTGTATTGAATCGAATAAACATCAATGATTCCTCCTCGTTTAGAAAAAGAAAGAGGTTGTTCGACAATTTGAGTTCGATTATAACCAATAGATACCAGTTGTTTAACTAAATCATCGAGTTCTACAACATCACCAATTGCGATGTTAATCTGTTTATTCAGCAATGTTTCTTTTAAAGGCATTCGACGATGAAGTGATGGGATACTCGTAATAACAATATCAACTGTTTCATTCATGATCTTGTATAAGCTTAATAGTTTTAACTGATAGTTTTCAGGAGAACTCGCAATGGCTTCGACTCGTAATGATTCTTCGTGATCAAAATGAACCACGTTAAGTGTTGGGTCCAAGAAACTAATTAATGTCGCACAATTCATCGCTTGTGTAAGGTTTTCTTTAACAATAATGAGTGGTTTTTTATGGGTTTGAGCATACGAAAGTGCCAAGGATGCTTCTTGGATGGGGGTTACATTAGCGAATCCTTGGTAATTGTTTTGTATTTGTTGAGCAAAATCTTTTTCTTTTAAATAGTTATAAAACCATTTCATTGAGTAATATCTCCATTATAGAGATTCATGGTAGTTGAAATATCGCTGTTAATCCATTCGATAATTCCTTTAGTTGCGTGATTGAGTGATTGTTCATACAGTTCTAGGTTTTCTTTTTCTACTTTACCTAAAACATAGTCTGCTGTCGGTATGAGTTTATCGTTTCCAATTCCGATACGACAACGATTAAACTCTTTGCTGCTAAGACGTTCTATGATGTTTCGTACTCCTCGTTGCCCTCCATCGTTACCATTTTTTCTGAATCTAACTTTTCCTACTGGTAAGTCTAAATCATCACTGATAACTAAGATATCTGAGGTTTCTACTTTGAAGTAATTGGCAAGTTGTGAGACAGCTTCACCTGATAAGTTCATAAAGGTTTGGGGTTGAGTGAAGATAACATCTTGATTCTTCACTTTAAATTTAACATAGTTGTTTTTAAATTTCTTTTCACTCAGATTAACTCCGTAGTATTCACAGAGTTTATCGATTACTAAAAATCCCGTATTATGTCGAGTTTTTGAATAAGTTCGACCAGGATTTCCAAGTCCTACTATTAGTTTCATATGTCTCCTTTCTTTCTCTAGAGTATTATACACTAATTCATAATAATTAATAAATG